>JAYVBO010000407.1:0-3146 GCA_043750435.1 Betaproteobacteria bacterium
GAACCCATGACCAGCTCGCTTTCGGGGGTTAGCACACGCTAGCGTCAAGTATAGGACTGGGCCACTCGTCACAGTGCGTCGCCGGGGTTAAGTACCACCCCGCGAGCGGGTGTTTCGGCGTGCATTTGTGCCGCCGTATCGGGCGCCATGCGCGGTGGTCCCGCCGACAGGAATCGAACCTGTATCTGGCGCTTAGGAGGCGCCCGTTCTATCCATTGAACTACGGCGAGACAGCCTTGAATTCTGGCACGCAGGCGCGGGCTCGCGGCTTCAGCGGGCTGGCACGGTCTGCTTGCGCGCGGCCGCGTCGCTGGGGGTTTCCTGGAAGCGCCAGGTCCAGATCACGTCCAGCGAGTTGTCCAGGCCACTTTGCGCGCGCAAAGTGAAGCTGCGGGCGATGCGGTAGATCAGCTGCCAGGTGCCGGTGGTGGCGTTGACGCCGCGCTCGTAGCCCAGGTACAGGCGCTGGTTGATCTGCTTGCCCAGGCTGATGACGGTTTCGCGCACGTCGCTGTCGCCCTGGCGCAGGGACAAGTCGGTGATGCCCAGGTTCTTCAGCAGCGCGTCGGTGGGCGCTTCGCCTTCACCGGCCAGCAGGGCCACGGCAGCGCGCTGCAGCAGGGCGGTGTCGTTGCGGCCCAGGCTGTCCGGCGCACGGCCCAGCACCAGCCAAGCCAGCTTGTCGACGTCGCTGAGGTCGGGTTCGCTGAACAGCTTGATGCGCAGCGTCAGCAGGTTGCCGGTGATGGACACGCCGACCCGCGTGTCCAGGTTGGGTCGCAGCGCCAGCACGTCCAGCCGAGGGTTGCCGGCATTGCCGCTGAAGTTGATGTTGCCGCGCTCGATTTCCAGCTTCTGGCCATAGGCCGCGTAAGTGCCGCCTTCGGTGCTGATGGTGCCGTTGACGGCCAGCTTGCCGCCCGGCGTGGTCAGCCGCACCTGGCCGCGCAGCGTGGTGTCCAGGCCGCGGCCGCGCACGCGCAGCTTGTCCCCCATGTCGATTTCCAGGTTCAGCGCGATGTTGCGGCGCGCACTGGGGGCATCGGTGGCCTGCGGCGCGGCTTCGGTGCCGGGCCGGCGCACGCTGACGTCGTCGTCCAGCGTGGGCGCGCCGCTGCGGCTGGCGTCGAACAGGCCTTCATCCACGCGCAGCCGGCCGTCCAGCCGCGCGCCATCGGGCAGCAGTGCCAGCTCGGCCTTGCCGCTGAGGCTGAGCTGGCGGTCGACGCGGCCCAGCACACGGAAATGATCGGCCTGGATCTGCAGCTTGGCCTGCGCCGGGCTGGCGAAGCTGGCGCTGCCGGTGACCTTCAACGTGCCGTCGCCGCCCTTGACAGTGAAGCTTTCGATCTGGGCGCTGTCGCCGTCCAGCTTGATGGCCATCACGCCGTCGCTGATATTCACGCCTTCCAGCAGGTTGCGCACACCCAGGCCGCTGCCGCTCAACTGGCCGGTGTATTGCGGCTTGCCGAAGGTGCCGCCCAACGCCGCCGCGCCGTTCAGCGCGCCGCTGAGGTGCCAGCCCGGGGGCACCCAGGCGCCCCAGATGCCGATGTCGGCCACCTGCAGCTTCAGCTGCCCGCTCAGCGCCGCGTCGGGTTGCGGCCAGCGGGCGTCGGCGGTGGTCTGCAGGCGTGCCTGGCCGCTGATTTCGCCCAGGCTGCGGCCGCGGAAGGTGGGCGTGAAGACCCACAGCCCTTCGTGCGCGGCCACGGCCAGGCGGAATTCGCTGAGGCCCAGCAGCTGCACGCCTTCGCCGTTGGCGATGTGCAAGTCGCCGTCGCGGCGCTCGAAGGTGATGTCGGCGTCGACCTTTTCGCCGGCCCGGATGTCCACCCTTGCGGCCAGCCGCAAATCGCCCTGCCAGCCCATCGTCGGCCAGGCGCGCGCCAGCAGCGGCGCCAGCGCGAAGGGCTCGATGTCGGCGCGCAACTGCACCTGGGCCTTTTCGCCCTGCAGGTCGATGTCCACGGCGTCCCAGCCGAGGGTGACGGTGTCGGCCAGGCGCAGGCGCCCGGGGTCGGCGTGGGCGGTCAGCAAGGCGCCGTCGGCGTTGAAGCGCAGATCGGCCTTCAGCCCGCGCGCCTCGGCCCAGCCCGAGGCCGGCTGTGCGCTGTCGTTGCTGCCGTCCCACGAGCCGACCAGGGCCTGCGCGATCTGGACCTGCCAGCGCCCGCCACCGCCGGCATCGGGCCGCCACCCGCCCTGCGCGCGCAACTGCAGCCGTGTGCCCGACTGCGCCTGTATGCCCAGCACCTGTTCGGCGATGCGCGGCGGCGTGACGGGCAGGGCGCCCGAGAACACCAGGCTGTGATCGGCCAGCGTGCCCTTCAGGTCGACGCGCAGGTTGTCGGCACGCTGCGCGCCCAGTTGCAGGCCGACCACCTCCAGTTGCAGCGCCAGCGGCTGGGCCGCGCGGCTTTCGCGGCCCTGGCTGCCGTCCCCGCGCAGGTCGATGCGCCAGTCGGCACCGCCGCGGGCCAGCGTCAGCTTGCCGGCCTGCAGCTGCGACAACTCGGCATGGCCGTCGGTGCGCAGCGCCGGCCAACGGCCGTCGGTCGTGACGCTGGCCAGCGCGCTGCCCTGGCGCGGCACCCACTCGGCCAGCGCCGGGTGCAGCTTGGCCAGCGGCGCCCAGTTGGCCAGCTGTTCGGCCTTCAGTTCGGCGCGCCAGTGGTCGCTGTCGCCGTTGCCGGCGGGGTCGCCGCGGCCGTCCAGCACCAGCTGGTTGCCACCCAGGCGCATGTCGAGATGCAGCTTGCCGGGCGCGGCGGTGTCGGCGGCGGCGTAGGTCAGGGTCAGGTCGGCGGCCAGCGGCACGCCAGCCAGTTGCGAGTCGTGCAGGGTCAGGCTGCCATTGCCGGCTACCCGCTGGGCCAGCGCCATAGGCTTCAGGCGGTCAGGGTTGGGCGGCAGCAGGGCTTGCAGCTGCCACTCGCCGGACAGGCGGTGCGGGCCCTTGCGCCACGAGGTGCCGGCGTCGCCCTGCCACCAGGGCAAGGGGTCAAAGCCGACCAGCTTGCCGGTGGTTTCCAGCTTCCAGTTAGGGCCGTCTTTGCCGCTCGCGCCGCGGCCCACCCGGCTGATGGTCGCGCGCAGTTCGGCCGTGGCTTCGCCGGTCTGCGCGAGCAGGCGGCTGATCTCGA
>JAYVBO010000408.1:0-3141 GCA_043750435.1 Betaproteobacteria bacterium
TATTTCGACAGCATTGAAATGAAGGGTGGCGGCGACGCTGTCAGCGCCGCACGCGCGGTGCTGCAAACGGGTGAATACGACTTCGCCTGGAACCTGCAAGTCGAGGATGAAATCCTGAAGCGCCTGGAAGCCGGCGGCAAGGGCCGGGTTGACTTCTCGCCGGGGGGCTCCATCGAAGGCATCCACCTGAACTTCGCCGACCCCAACACCGAGGTCGATGGCGAACGCGCGAATGCCAAGACGCGCCACCCGCTGTGGTCCGACCCCGCCGTGCGGCAGGCCATGGGCCTGCTGATCGACCGCAAGGGCGTGCAAGATTTCATCTACGGCCGCGGCGGTGTGGCCACCTCGAACTGGATCAACAACCCGGTGCGCTACCGCAGCCCGAACACCAAGTTCGAATTCAATGTCGACAAGGCCAATGCCCTGTTGGACGGCGCGGGCTGGAAAAAGGGCAGCGACGGCATCCGCGAAAAGAACGGCAAGAAGCTGAAGGTGCTGTTCCAGACCAGCATCAACGCACCGCGCCAGAAGGTGCAGCAGATCGTCAAGCAGGCGGCCCAGAAAGCCGGCATCGACATCGAACTGAAGCAGGTCGTGGCCAGCGTGTTCTTCTCGTCGGACGCCGGCAACAACGACACCTACGGCAAGTTCTACGCCGACATGCAGATGTACCAGGTGACCCAGGGCCGCCCCGACCCGCAGCGCCACCTGCAGCGCTTCGTCACCTGGGAACTTTCGTCCAAGGCCAACAAGTGGCTGGGCATCAACCTGACGCGCTGGCAAAGCGAGGAATACGACAAGACCTTCAAGGCGGCCGAATTCGAATTGGACGCCACCAAGCGCGCGGCTCTGCTGATCAAGCTGAACGACCTGGTCTGCAACGACGGCTACGTGCTGCCGCTGCTGTTCCGCCCTGCGGTCTCTGGCTTGGCGAAGAACCTGGTGGCGCCGCTGTCGGGTTGGGAGAACGACATGGCGTCCCTGCCCGAGTGGTACCGCGAAGCCTGATGCCGCAGCCGCCCGGGTTGCCTGAGGGAGCCTGAGCTTGGGTCCCTACTTGCTGCGCCGCATGCTGATTGCCCTGCCCAGCCTGCTGGGCATCAGCCTCGTGCTGTTCACCGTGCTGGCCCTGGCGCCCGGCGATCCATTCGGTGAACTGGCCACCAACCCCAATGTGCCGGCCGAAGTGCGCCTGGCGCTGCGCGAGAAGTTCGGCCTGGACGACCCGGTCTGGCAACGCTACACACGCTGGCTGTGGGCCATGCTGCATGGCGACTGGGGCTTCAGCTTCGTCAGCCGGGTGGACGTGGACACGCTCATCTGGCAACGCGTGCCGGTGACGCTGGCGGTCATCGGCATGTCGCAATTGCTGGCCATGGCGGTGGCGCTGCCGGTGGGCATCTACGCGGCCACCAAGCCCTATTCGGTGTTCGACAAGGTGGCCAACACGGTGGCTTTCATGGGTTTTTCGCTGCCCACTTTTTTCACCGGCCTGCTGTTGATCTTGTTGTTCTCGATCAAGCTCGACTGGTTGCCCTTTGTCTTCCGCGCCGACCTGCCTTCAAGCGGCTGGCAATGGTGGTGGGACAGCTTCAAGCAGTCCATCATGCCCATCGCCGTGCTGGGTCTGTTTCAAGGGGCCAGTTGGACGCGTTACGTGCGTTCGGCGGTGCTGGACGTGATCCGCCTGGACTACGTCACCACCGCGCGCAGCAAGGGCCTGGCCGAGCGCGTCGTCATCATCAAACACGTGGTGCGCAACGCGCTGATCCCGGTGGTCACGCTGGTGGCGCTGACCATGCCGCAGGTCTTCGGCGGGGCCATCGTCACCGAGCAGATTTTCCGCATCCCCGGCATCGGCAGCCTGCTGATCGACGCCATCCTGCGCAACGACACGCCGGTCATCATGGCCGTCACGTTCGTCTTTTCGTGCCTCGTCATTCTTTTCAATTTGATTGCTGACCTGCTGTATGGCTGGCTCGACCCCCGTATCTCCTACCGCTGAACCGGCCGCCGCTTTGGCTGCTGCCGCGCCGCGCGCCATCGTGTCGCCGTGGACCGAAGCCTGGCGGCGTTTCCGTCGCCACCGCATGGCGGTGTTCAGCCTGGTGCTGCTGCTGGTGCTGGTGGCCAGCGTGGTGCTGGGCCCGCTGCTGTGGACGCTGGCCATCAACGACATCGACTTCACCTCGCGCCTGGCCATGCCCAACGGCAAGCACCCGCTGGGCACCGACGATCTGGGGCAGGACCTGCTGGCGCGCATGCTCTACGGCGGGCGCATCAGCATCGCGGTGGGCCTGGCGGCCATGTTGATGTCGATCGTGGTCGGCGTGCTGGTCGGCGCGGTTGCCGGCATTTCGCGCGGCTGGATCGACACCGCGCTGATGTGGCTCACCGACCTCTTTCTGTCTTTGCCGCAGCTGCCGCTCTTGCTGTTGGTGATCTACCTGTTTCGCGACAAGCTGAAGGCCACTTTCGGGCCCGAGGTGGGGGTGTTCATCCTCATCGTGCTGGTCATCGGCGGCTTTCGCTGGATGCCGGTGGCGCGCTTGGTGCGGGCGCAGTTCTTCAGCCTGCGCGAAAAGGAATTCGTTGAGGCGGCGCGCGCATTGGGCGCTTCGGTGCCGCGTCAGGTGCTGCGCCACATCCTGCCCAATTCGCTGGGTCCGGTCATCGTGGCCGGCACCATCGACGTGGCCGCGGCCATCATTGCCGAAAGCACGCTCAGCTTCCTGGGCCTGGGCTTTCCGCCCGACATCCCGACTTGGGGCCGCATCCTCTACGACAGCAAGGACTACCTGGACATCGCCCCGCACTGGGCCATCTTCCCCGGCCTGGCGATCTTCCTGACCGTGCTGACGATCAACTTCATCGGCGACGGCTTGCGTGACGCGCTGGACCCAAGGCGCGTTCTGTAATGGCATTGCTGGAAATCAAAGGGCTGAAGACCCACTTCAAGACCGAGGAAGGCTGGCTGCACGCCGTCGATGGCGTGGACCTGTTCATCGACGCCGGCGAGACGCTGTGCGTGGTGGGCGAGTCGGGCTGCGGCAAGAGCGTCACCGCCAAGACGGTGATGAAGCTCATCGACATGCCGCCGGGCAAGATCGTTGCCGGCCAGGTGCTGTGGCAGGGCCG
>JAYVBO010000409.1:0-3140 GCA_043750435.1 Betaproteobacteria bacterium
CCGTCGATGCCGAATATCGACAAGCATCGCGGCACGTGCGCAATGCGTGCGCCAGCTTCGTCCAGGCGCAGGATCAGGTCTTTGTCGGCGGCGTAGCGGTAGCGGGTGTCCAGCGTCAGCAAGCCGCTGTCCAGCAAGCGGCGGCGGTAGAAGAGCGTGCAGGAAGCCAGGTACAAAAATCCGTTGACCACGTAATGCCGCCGATAGGGCACTTCCTTGCGCAAGGCAACGCCGTTGCCTTCAGCGTCGGCCACCAGGTAGTCACCGAACAGCACGTCCACTTCAGGGTGTTGCTCGAAATAGCGGGCGACGAATTCGAGCGTGCCTGGCAGGTACTGCTCATCGGCATTCAGCCACGCCAGGATGCCACCTTGAGACTGTTGCCACGCGCGGTTGATGGCGTCGTACATGCCTGCATCGGCCTGGCTGCGCGCAATCAGGCCGCTGTGCATCTGCATCTGTTCCTGCAGCCAGGCTGGCGTGCCGTCGGTCGACAGGGCGTCCTGCACGCGGTGTTCCAGACGCACACCGGTTTGCCCGCGCACCGCACCCACGCAACGGCGCAATTTGGCCAGCGCATTGCGCGTGGGCGTGACGATGGAGAACTGCGGGGCGTTCATGGTGCGTTCGCGCCAGGACTGGCGGCCGCGGCGGGCGGTCGCAGCACGGTGAAGGCCAGGTGGTACAGGCGCCCCCACGGCCAGAGTGCGCGCGTTTGCAGGCGCGCAATGCCGCGCAAGGACGGGAAGATCCACGAGAGTGCGTAGCCTGACAGGCTGAATGCAATCAGCGTGGCCACCGCAGCACCGGCTGCGCCGTAGCGGGGAATCAGCACCACGTTCAGCGCCGTGCTGACCAGCAGACCGATGCCCGTGACCACGGGCGCCATGGTGTTCAGGTCCAGCACGGCCAGCCAGCGGTAGCGGGCGTAGGTCAGGGCGATGGCCAGGCTGCTCCATGCGTGGATGTAGAAAATGTCCACCGACGGCCCGTAGCTGGCGCCGAACAGGTGCAGCACCAGCGGCTGCACAACCGCGATAGCAAGCAGCGTGGCCAGCAGCGCGCCGCCAAAGGCCAGGTCGAACAACAACTGGCCCGAGGTGTCGACCTGCCGGGCGCTGCTGTCGAAGCGCCGCACCAGCGCCGGGAAGGCCGAATCGACCAGCACCACGGGCACGATGTACAGCACTTCAGACAGCTTCTGCGACAGGCTGTAGATGCCCGTTTCCAGGCTGGATTCCAGGTAACCGAGCAGCACCACATCGATCTTCATGTAGGCCGCCGTAGCGGAAATGCTGACGATGTAGGGCCAGCTGTCCCGCAAGATGGCCTGCACCGTGGCGCGGTCGGTCCGCAACGGCGCCTGGGTGCGGCGCCGCCGGGTCAAAAGATAGGCCAGCGTCAGGCCAGCGCCGATCAGCAGCGACTCCAGCACCAGTGTCGAGGCCAAGGCCAGCAGGCCCAGGCCCAGCAGCAAGCAGGTCACCTTGGCAGCGGCAGCCAGTGCGGTGCCGACGATGCGCGCGACGGCCGGCGCCAGGGCTTCGGTGCGCGCCTTGAAGCTGTAGTCCAGCACATAAGGGACCGAAGCCAGGATGCTGAAGGCCGCGACCACGCAGACCTGAAAGGCCAGCGCTTCGTCGCCGCGCAGCAGCCAGGCCAGGCCTATGCACAAGGCCAGGCAGACCACCGCCGCCACCAGCCGTATAAGCAGTGCGCTGCCCAACACCAGGCCCTCATCGTTCTCGCGCGCCAGACGCAGGATGACAGTCGAGTCCATGCCCATGGTGGAAACCGCCAACAGCACCGCAACCAGGGCCGACGCGAAGTTCAGCACGCCGAAGCCGCTGGGGCCCAGGTAGCGCGCAATCCACAGGGAGACAGCAGCCACCAGCGCCATGCGCACGATGCTTTCGAGCAGCAGCAGTACGCTGCTGGCGGCGGCCCTGCGTGTGCTGTTGTTCATCGGGTGCGCAGGTGCATGGGCAATTGAGACGGAACGCCGTCGTTGGTCAGTTGCGCGGCGGGGCCCATCGGCTCGAGGGCGCTGCCGTGCAGTTTCAGCGTTGGGGCAGCCCGCCGAAGTAGCGGGTGCGCAGCTCGGGTGGCACCACGGCGTACAACTGGTCCAGGAAACGCTGTTGCAGCGCAAAGGCCTCGGCCGTGATGGGCGAGATGCTGGACACGCGGACCAGCATGCCGTCGGGGATCTCGCCGCGCAGCCCGTAGCTCAGTTGCTTCAACTTGCGTCCCAGGCCCGGCAGCGTGGCCACCTCGTCCAGCGTCACCCAGTAGGTAATGGGTTCGATGCGCTGGTTGCCCATGCGCGCCACGAGGCGAGCCACTGGCACCTGCGTCACGCCGATGCGCAACTGCTCCTTGCTCAGCACTTGAACGCTGAAGCCCTGCGCCGAATAACAAAATTCAGGCCGGTGCACGGCCGTGGCCTCGTTGCCCTGGTCGCTGCCATAGGCGATGGACAGCATGATGCGCTGGCCTTGGGCGTTGACGTAGGTGCGGGCCAGCGTCTGCGAATACAGCTCATCGAGCATGGCCTGCAGATTGGGGTCGGGCACCACCGGCATGATGGAACGGTCCAGCCGCCATTCACCAAATGCCTCAGGCACTTGCGTCGCCAGTGAAATGCGCGGCTTGTGTTCAGACAGGCGGTAGCTGGGGCGCATCCATTCGCCCACCCAGGCTGCGCCCAACATCAACACCACGCAGACCATCACGGTGGGGGCGGGCAGACTCAGCCGGCTGAGCGTGTCCAGCAGACTCGCGCCGATGCTGGGCGGCTTGGCCACAGGCGCTGCCGCAACAGCGGGCTCGCCGCGCACGCCACGGTGCTGGCCCAGCATGCGGCCGACCAGACCGTCTGTGGCCAGCATCATCGCCAAGCCCAGCCCGAACAGCACCATGCCGGCGAAGGTGTGGACGAAGCCCTGGCCCGCCGCGTCACCGAAATGGTAGGTGACCAGGATGAGGATGATCACGCGGACTACGTTGGCGATGAACGAGATGGGCACCACCAGTATCGCCAGCACCAAGTTCCGCCGCTTGCTGGTGTAGCCCATCAGGTTGAGGTACAGCAGGCCCAAGGCTTCCAGCGTGAACAGGGAATTCAGGCCGGCGCAGGC
>JAYVBO010000410.1:0-7293 GCA_043750435.1 Betaproteobacteria bacterium
ATCTTTCCTGACGGCTACTACACGTCCTACAACGTCTTCGGCGGCAATCCAGCAGGTTCCAACACGGGCGCGGCCCTTTGCGCCTCCGATCGGGTGAAGATGCTGGCGGGTGACCCGACGGCCACCACCTTGTGTGCGCCAACGACCTTCTACGGTGGCGGTGCATCCCTGCTGCCGATGGACGTTGATGGCACAACGGCACCCACGACCACAGCGCAGGGCAACATCTTCATTCGACAGTCCACGGCACCTGCGCTTCGCCTGTTGAAGCTCAAGCCTGACTTCGTTGCGGGTACCGTGACCATCACGGATGGTCTCGGTGGCGCAGCGAACAGTTTCGTCAACCTGGCATTGGGCACGACCACCCGCGCCTGCAACGGCGCCGCTGGCGCCTGCGTCGAGCAGTTGGGCACCACGAACAAGCTGGACACCTTGGCGGATCGATTGATGTATCGCGCGGTCTATCGCAACCGAGGCGGTGTGGACAGCCTGATCGTGACCCAGTCGGTAGACCCCGACGGCGCCGGGACGCGCGGTTCTGCGGTGCGCTGGTACGAGATCCGCTCGCCTTTCTCGGCAACGCCCACGCTGTTTCAAAACGCGACCTTTGACCAGGGTGGCAGTGGCGACCGGTGGATGGCTTCCATCGCGATGGACAAGATGGGCAATATGTTGATGGGCTACAGCTATTCCAACCCGACCGCGGGCGTGAAGCCCTCCATCAACGTGACCGGCCGCTACCGCACCGACTTGCGCAACCAGATGCGGGCTGAGCAGACCATGTACGCCGGCACGGGTTCGCAAACCGGCACGCTGACCCGTTGGGGCGACTACACGACGATGCAGATCGACCCGTCGGATGACTGCACCTTCTGGTACATCGGCCAGTATCTGCCAGCCGACGGTACCTTCAATTGGAGCAGCCGGATCGCCAACTACAAGTTCGCTGGTTGCAGCTGAGGCCCCTGTGTAGCCCTGAGGCGGCCCAGTCGCACCAGGGCCAGGACCTACACCGCCAGGTTCTGCCTGGCGGTTTCGTTTGTATCCTTCCCTATCCCTCTGTATCCAGGTTCACTCCATGACATTCATACCCCTCTTGGCGCGGCTCCGACATTTGACAGGCCCGGTTCTGCTGGCGATCTGCGCAAGCTCTGCATGGTCACAGGCGGCGATGCCAACAGCGGCTCCGGCATCTGCGTCTAGCAACACCGTGGTGCTGCGTGCCGGCAAGCTGCAGCTCACGAAGTCCGAGTACGAAAAGCTGGCGCTGGGTTTTGACCGGGCCGCCGGTGCCGTGTTGACGGGGCGCGAATTGCAGTCGCTTCAATCCGGCCAGGACATGGGCCGGCTGCTGGCCCTGGTTTCAGAGGCGCAGAAACGAGGCCTGGACCAAGACGCGAAGATGCAAGCCATGATGCGCGTGCGCACCTACGTCCTGCTTGCCAACTCGCTGCGCACGGCCCTTTTGACGGATGCTCGCAATGACGAAGCCGGCACGCGCGCCTTGTGGGAAGCGGAGAAAAACAACTACGTTGACGTCGTTGCGCGCCAGATTCTGGTGCGCTACAAAGGCGCCGCGACGGTCGGCGCTGGCACCCGCCCCGCAACGCGCACTGAGGCGCAGGCTCAGGCGATGGCCGCAGAGCTGTACAAGAAATTGAAGAACCACGCCGACTTCGCGGCCCTGGCCAAATCCAGTTCCGACGACGAGACCACGCGCGCCCGTGGTGGTGAGCTTGAGCCGTTCGGCCGGGGCTCGACAGTCGCTGAATTCGAGACCGTGGCCTTTTCACTGCCCCCGGGCGGCCTCAGCACCCCCTTCAAGACCAAATATGGCTGGCACATTTTGGAAGTGCTGGAACGTCGGCCCTACCCCTTCGACCGCATCAAGGCCACACTGGAGTTCGAGCGCGCGCAGCGGCAGTTGGAAGCCATCGCCACGACAGGCGTGACGCTGGACGACAGCTACTTCAAGCCCTGAACCGAGGCCGGCACCGGGGGTGGTGGGCTGTACCCATCACCGCTCTTCGGGTACCGTTTTCAGTCGGCCCAGGTCACGAGGTTGAAGTAGGCGGTCAGCAAGATGACCCCGCCGAAGGCAATGCGGTACCAGGCAAACGGCACGAAGTCGTGCGTGGACACGTAGCGCAGCAGCCAGCGCACGCACAGCCAGGCGGCGATGAAGCTGAACAGGAAGCCCACCGCGAACAGCGGCAGGTCGGGCAGCCCCAAGCTGTGGCGCACCTTCAGCAGGCTGTAGGCACCGGCGCCGAAGAGGGTCGGTATGGCCAGGAAGAAGGTGTACTCGGTGGCCGCCTTGCGGCTCAGACCGAAGAGCATGCCGCCGATGATGGTGCTGCCCGAACGGCTGGTGCCGGGGATGAAGGCCAAGCACTGCACCAGACCGATCTTCAGTGCGTCCATCGCGCTCATGTCCTCGACTTCGGCCACCCGCACCACCACGCCTTTGCGGCGTTCGGCCCACAAAATAATCAGGCCGCCCAGGATGAAGGTGCTGGCCACCACCATGGGGTTGAACAAGGCTGCCTGCACCTTCTTGCCGAAGGCCAGGCCGATGACCACCGCCGGCAGGAAGCCGATCAGCACATTGATCAGGAATTTGCGCGCGTTGCGGTCATGGCCCATGTTGGCCACCACGCTGGACAGGCGCTGCCAGTACAGCAGCACGATGGCCAGGATGGCACCGGTCTGGATGGAGATCTCGAAGGCCTTGATCTTTTCGGGCGTCAGGGGGCCGCCGGTGAAGTCGATCAGCGAGCCGGCCAGGATCAGGTGGCCGGTGGACGACACGGGCAGGAATTCGGTCAGGCCTTCGACGATGCCCATGACGGCGGCTTTGATGAGCAGGATCAGGTCCAAGGCTTAGGGCTCCGGGCAGGCGCGTGGCGGAGGCCACACAAGGCGGCGAATGATAGCGAGGCCAGGCCGCCACCGCCCGGTCGACTTGACCCACCCCCCCGCCGCGCCTTAGCATTACTGACTCGAAAGTCATTAAAAAATGCCCACTCCGACACCCGCCGCCGCACGGCCCGAACCTGCCGAAGCCGCGCCCCGTCAGCGCCGCAAGGAAGCGCGTCCGCAGGAACTGTTGGCAGCGGCGCTGGATCTCTTCGTCGAAAAGGGCTTTGCGGCCACGCGCATCGAAGAGGTCGCGCAGCACGCCGGCGTCTCCAAGGGCACGCTCTACCTCTACTACCCCAGCAAGGAAGAGCTGTTCAAGGCGGTGGTGCGACAGAACCTGTCCACGCTGATCGCCGAAGGCGAAGAGATGGTGGATGGCTTCGTCGGCAGCAGCGCCGACCTGCTGGTCCAGCTGATGAACATCTGGTGGGAACGCCTGGGCAACACGCCGGCGGCGGGCATCCACAAGATCGTCTTCGCCGAGGTGCGCAACTTCCCCGAACTGGCGCAGTTCTACGCTGACGAAGTGATCATCCCGGCCGACCGCCTGTTCACCCGTTGCGTGCAGCGCGGTGTAGACAGCGGAGAGTTCCGCTCCCTCCCCCTGCACGAAGTGGCGCAAGCCCTGATGGCCCCCATGATCTTCCTGGCCCTGTCCCGCCATTCCTTTGGCTGCTGCCCCATCCAGGGCGCGGTCGCGGTCGACCCCTCCCAGATGCTGCGCACCAACCTCGACCTGATCCTGCGCGGCCTGGAAGTGCGTGAGCCGCCAGCCCCGCCCACACCCCCCACCCCCCCGAACACGGCCGCCCGCAAACGGGGCGCCCGTTGAAGGCCCGCACGCGCTGGATCACGCTGGGCGTCGTGGTGCTGCTGGCCGCTGGCCTGGGCGCCAAGGCGCTGATGGGCCGGGGTGCGGCCCAGGCCAGCGCAGCGGCGGCTTCAGCGGCCTCGGCAGCGGCCGGGGACGGCATCGAGCTGGCACCGGGTGACGTAGCCCGCGCCGCGCGCGCCGAACTGACCACCGTGCTGGCCGTCACGGGCGGCCTGAAGGCCGTGCAGAGTGCCGTGGTCAAAGCCCGTGTGTCGGCTGAAGTGAAAACGCTGACCGTGCGCGAAGGCGACCGCGTGCAGGCTGGTCAGCTGATCGGCCAGTTGGACGCGACGGAGTTCAATCTGCGCCTGCGCCAGGCCGAAGACCAGGCCAGCGCCGCGCAGGCGCAGCTGGACATTGCGCAAAAGACGCTGGACAACAACAAGGCGCTGGTCGACCAGGGCTTCATTTCGCGCAATGCGCTGGACACCTCAGCCAGCAGCCGCGCCGGTGCGCAGGCCTCGCTGCAGGCCGCCCGCGCTGCCGCTGACCTGGCGCGCAAGGCGGTGGCCGACAGCGAAATCCGCGCACCCATCGCCGGCCTGGTGGCCACACGCCTGGTGCAGCCGGGTGAGCGCGTGGCGCTGGACACCCGGGTGGTCGAAATCGTCGACCTCAGCCGCATCGAACTGGAAGCCGCCGTGGCGCCCGAAGACGTGCTGCAACTGCGCGTCGGACAAGTCGCGCAGGTCGTGATTGACGGTCTGGCCGGGCCCGTGGCGGCCAAGGTCAGCCGCATCGCGCCCAGCACGCAGACGGGCACACGGTCGGTGATGGCCTATCTGGAACTGGCCAACACCAGCGGCCTGCGCCAGGGCCTGTTCGGCCGCGCCACCGTCGCTTTGCAACGCAAGGCGGCGCTGGTGGTGCCCACTTCGGCGCTGCGCCACGACCAGGCTCTGCCCTATGTGTTGACGCTGGAAAACGGCCGCGCGGTGAGCCACAACGTGACGATCGGCGGACGCGGTGAAGTGCTGATCGATGGCCGTCTGGAAAGCGCCGTCGAAATCACCGAAGGGCTGAGCGAAGGCGCTGTGGTCTTGCGCAGCACCGTGGGCGCGCTGCGCGCCGGCACGCGCCTGGTGCTGGCCAAGGCGGCAGCAGCGGCCAGCGCGCCGCGCTGAAGGGCACGCGGCCATGTGGTTCACGCGCGTCTCGATCGGCAACCCGGTGATGGCCGTGATGGTCATGCTGGCCTTTGTGGTGCTGGGTCTGTTCAGCTACCAGCGGCTCAGCCTGGACCAGTTCCCCAACATCGACTTCCCCACCGTGGTGGTGGCGATGGACTACCCCGGCGCCAGCCCGGAAATCGTTGAGGCCGAGGTCACGCGCAAGGTCGAGGAAGCCGTCAACACGGTGGCCGGCATCAGCGCGCTGTCGTCGCGGTCTTACGAAGGCACCTCGGTGGTCATCGTCGAATTCAACCTCGATGTCGATGGCCGCAAGGCCGCCGACGACGTGCGCGAAAAGGTGGCGCTGATGCGCCCGCTGCTGCGCGACGAGGTCAAGGCCGCGCGCATCTCGCGCTTCGACCCGGCCGCCCAGCCCATCTTCAACGTGGCCGTGCTGGCCGCCGACGGCCAAACGGCCAGCCCGCAAGAACTGACCACCTGGGCCAACCGGGTGCTGCTGAAGAAGCTGGAAAACGTCCGCGGCGTCGGTGCCGTGTCGGTGGTCGGCGGGGTGGACCGGCAGATCAACGTCTACCTGAAGCCGCAGGCGATGGAGGCTTTGGGCATCAGCACCGACCAGGTCACGGCGGCCATCCGCAGCGAGAACCAGGAACTGCCGCTGGGCAACATCCGTTCGCGCGAGCAGGACCGCGTAGTGCAGATCAACGCCCGGCTGAAAACCCCGCGTGATTTCCGCGACATCGTGGTCGCGCGCAAGGGCGTGGCCCCTAGCGCCACCGGCACGGCCGGCAGCGCGGGCGGCAGCGTGGTCAGGCTGTGGCAGGTGGCCGACGTCGTTGATGGCCCGCAGGAAATGGAAAGCCTGGCGCTTTACAACGGCCAGCGCACCGTGCTGCTCAGCGTGCAAAAAAGTCAGGGCGAAAACACCATCGCCGTGGTCGACGGCCTGACCGATGCCCTGGCTGCATCCAAGGCCGTCACGCCGCCCAACATGCGCACCGAGATCAACCGCGACAACTCGCGCAGCATCCGGGTCAGCGTGGCCAATGTGAAGCGCACGCTGATCGAAGGCGCGGGCCTGACGGTGCTCATCGTCTTCCTGTTCCTGAACAGTTGGCGCAGCACCGTCATCACCGGGCTGACGCTGCCGATCTCCTTGATCGGCACCTTCTTGTTCATGTACCTCTTCGGCTTCACCATCAACACCATCACGCTGATGGCGCTGAGCCTGTGCGTGGGCCTGCTGATCGACGACGCCATCGTCGTGCGCGAGAACATCGTTCGCCACCTGCAGATGGGCAAGACGCCGTACCAGGCGTCGCTTGACGGCACGCAGGAAATTGGCCTGGCGGTGCTGGCCACCACGCTGTCCATCGTGGCGGTGTTTTTGCCAATTGGCTTCATGAGCGGCATCGTGGGCAAGTTCTTCCACGAGTTTGGCATCACCATCGTCGCCGCCGTGTTGATCTCGATGTTTGTCAGCTTCACGCTGGACCCGATGCTCTCCAGCATCTGGCACGACCCGAGCATTGACGCGCTGGGCAGAACCGGGCCACCGGTCACGCTGTACGACAAAACCATTGGCCGCGTCACCGGCTGGTTTGACCATGCCACCGAGTCCCTGGCCAACGTCTACCAGGGCATATTGGGCTGGAGCCTCAAGCACAAGCTGAAGACATTGGCGGTGGCGCTGGCAACCTTTGTCGGGGCCATTGTCATGGTGCCGTTGTTGGGCACCGAATTTGTGCCCAAGGCCGATTTTTCCGAGACGACGCTCAATTACTACGTGCCCGTGGGCTCGTCCATCGAAGCCACCGAAGCCAAGGCCCGGCAGGTGGAGGCCATCGTGCGCGAATTCCCCGAGGTGCGGTACACCCTGACCACCATCAACACCGGCAACGCGCAGGGCAAGATTTACGCGTCCACCTATGTGCGCCTGGTCGACCGCAAAGCGCGGAGCGTCAGTGTGGATGGCCTCTCGAACGTGCTGCGCGAGCGCCTGCGCCAGGTGCCGGGCATCACCGTCACCCACATTGGCGTGCTGGGCTCGGTGGGCGGCAACAAGGGCGTGGAGTTTTCGCTCAAGGGGCCCGACCTCAACGAGCTTGAGCGGCTGACAGCCACCGTGCGCCAGCGCATTGAAAACATCCCCGGCCTGGTGGACATGGACTCCAGCGTCAAGCCCGACAAGCCGACCATTGAGGTGGACATCAAGCGCGATGCGGCCTCAGACCTGGGCCTGGGCATTGCCCAGATCGCCGGGCCACTGCGCACGCTGGTGGCAGGTGTGACGGTGGGCAACTGGCGCGCGCCCGATGACCAGACCTATGACGTCAAGGTACGCCTGGCCCCAGACGCCCGCAG
>JAYVBO010000411.1:0-3135 GCA_043750435.1 Betaproteobacteria bacterium
GGCCATTACGCCGCCTGGCGTCACGCCGCCGCCGAGCCGCTGGACCTGATGGTTTTTCTGGGCGACTACATCTACGAATACGGCGCCGCGCCCGTCGGCAACGCCGTGCGGCCCTTGAACAGCGGCCGCGTCAAGACCCTGGCCGACTACCGCGCCCGCTACGCCCTGCACAAAAGCGACCCCGCGCTGCAGGCCGCGCACGCCGCCGCGCCCTGGCTGCTGGTGTGGGACGACCACGAGGTGGAAAACGACTACGCCGGCCTGCAAGGCGAATTCCTGCAGGCCGACTTCGCCACCCAGCGCGCCGCCGCCTACCAGGCCTATTGGGAACACATGCCGCTGCCCAAGGCGGCGCGCCCGGTGAACGGCGACATGCGCATGCACGGCCGTCTGGACTGGGGCCAGCTGGCGCGTATCCACCTGCTGGACGACCGGCAGATGCGCGACGTGCAGGTCTGCACCAAGCAGCCCACACGCGGTGGCAGCAACACCGTGCGCGTGGCCGATTGCCCCGGCCTGCTGGACTACCGCCGCACGCTGCTGGGCGCCCAGCAGGAACGCTGGCTGGCCGACGGCTGGACGGCTGAGCGGCCGTGGAACCTGGTCGCACAACAGACCTTGATGGCGCGTTTCAGCTGGGAAGCACCCAACGCCACCAACCAGGGCGGCCAGTACTGGACCGACGGCTGGGACGGCTACCCGGCCGCCCGCCGCCGCCTGCTGCAGACCGTGGCGGACAAGCGCGTGCCCGGCGTGGTGGTGCTGGGCGGCGACGTGCACGCCAACTATGTGGCCGACTTGAAAGTTGATTTCGACGACGCCCGCTCGCCGGTGGTGGCCAGCGAGTTCTGCGGCACCTCCATCACCAGCCTGGGCCTGGACACGGCACGGCTGAGCACCGCCCGCGCCCACAACCCGCATGTGTACTTTGCGCGCAGCGACCAGCGCGGCTATGCGCGCTTCAAGCTGACACCGCAAAGCCTGCAAGCCGAATTGAAGGTGCTGGACAACGCCCGCGACGCGGCCAGCGCCATCCAAGTGGGTGCGCGCTTTGCCGTGGACGCCAGCAAGCCCGGCATTCAACTTGGGTGACTTCGCTTGGGGGCTGATCGGCCCGGGCGCCATCGCGCACCAGTGGGCCGAGTGCGTGCAGGGCCTGCCGGGCATGCACCTGCGCAGCGTTTACGGCCGCGACATCACGCGGGCAACCGCCTTCGCGCACCACTGGACGCGCCCGGGGCGGCCGCTGCCGCAGGGGGTGGCCGAACTGGACGCGCTGCTGGCCGATCCGCTGATCGACGCCGTCTACATCGCCACGCCGCACAGCCACCACGGTGCTTTTGTGCGGCGCTGCCTGCAAGCCGGCAAGCCGGTGCTGTGTGAGAAGCCGCTGGTACCCACGCAGGCCGAAGCCGCCGAGCTGGTGGCGCTGTCGCGGCAACGCGGCGTCTTCCTGATGGAGGCGCTGTGGACGCGTTTCCTGCCGGCCTACGCCCAGGTGCGGCAGTGGCTGCATGGCGGGGCCATCGGCGCGGTGCAGGGTTTGCAGTCGGCCTTCTGTTTTGCCGCGCCCTATGACCCCAGCAGCCGCATGTTCGACCCGGCGCTGGCCGGCGGCACGCTGCTGGACATCGGCATCTACAACCTGGCCGTGACGCGCTGGGTACTGGAAACCGCGCCGGGCAACTGCCCCGAGCCCCTGAGCCTGCAGGCCAGCGGTGTGCTGGCGCCCAGCGGCGTGGACCAGCGCGTGGCCGCCACCCTGTGTTTCCCCGGCGGCGTGGTGTCGCAATTCGTTTGCGCCTTTGACGGTGCGGCCGACAACAGCCTGCGCATCCTGGGCACGCAGGGCAGCATCACCGTGCCGGCGCCGTTCTGGGGCGCCACCGAAGCACGCCTGCTGCGGCCGGGCCAGGACGACTGGGTGGCGGCCGCGCCGCACGCCATCAACGGCTTTGAAGGCGAGATCGAAGAGACCGTGCGCTGTGTGCGCGCCGGGCTCTTTGAAAGCCCGCACCTGCCGCATGCCGAGACGCTGGCCCTGCTGGGCTGGATCGACGAACTGCGGCGCCAACTGGACGTGCGCTACCCCTTCGAAAACGCCGCCTGACGCGGCCTGAAGCGCACGTCGTGGCTGGCTAAGGCGCCGCGCACAGGCAGTGCGTCACCGCCGCAAAGGGTTGCGGCCGCGCGGTCATCTCGCCCAGCCAGGCCAGCTCATCGGCCATCTGCGCGGCCACCGGCGGCAGCAGGCCCACGGCCACCATCGCGCCGTGCAGGCTGGCCGGCGCGGCCGCCAGGGCCTGCACGTCCAGGCTGATGCCCAGGCGTTGCAGCCACTGCTGCAAACGCCCCGGTTCGGCTTCGATGTACTGCACGCGGTAGTCGATCAGCTGGGCCCGTTTGGCGGCCGCGTCCAGTGCGTCGCCATAGCTGCCCAGGCGGTCCACCAGGCCACGCGCCAGCGCGTCTTTGCCGGTCCAGACGCGGCCTTGCGCCACCGCGTCGATTTGTTCGCGCGTCAGCTTGCGGGCCTCGGCGGCGCGGCGCGTGAATTCGAAATAGGTGTGGTCCACGCTGGTCTGGATGAGTTTTTCCAGACGCGGTTCCAGCGCCCGGCGCGGGTCGAAACCGCCGCCCAGCCAGGTGGTGCTGACGCCGCTGGTGTGGGTGCCCAGCTTGGCCAGCGCGCGCTCGGCGGTGGGCAGCATGGCGATGACGCCGATGCTGCCGGTGATGGTCGACGCGTCGGCCAGCATCTCGTCGGCGGCCAGGCTGATCCAGTAGCCGCCCGAGGCCGCCACGTCGCCCATGGACACCACCACCGGCTTGCCGGCCTTGCGCGTCAGTTCCAGTTCGCGGCGTATCAACTCGCTGCCGAAGGCGCTGCCGCCGGGTGAATTCACCCGCAGCACCACGGCCTTGATCTGATCGTCTTCGCGGGCCTGGCGGATGAGCTCGCTGGTGCTCAATCCGCCGATGGCGCCGGGCCCGGCGCGGCCGTCACCGATGCTGCCTTCGGCCACGATCACGCCCACCGCCTTGCCGCCGGTTTTCGGCTTGATGCGGCCCAGGTAGTCGGCGTAGGCCACTTGGCGGAAGCTCTTCTTGTCGTCACTGGCGGCGCCGCGTTCG
>JAYVBO010000412.1:0-15890 GCA_043750435.1 Betaproteobacteria bacterium
TGGCTCATCGCCGACCTGCCTTTCGGCAGCTACCAATCCAGCGTCGCACAGGCCATAGACAGCGCGGCCCAGCTGATGCAGGCCGGCGCCCACATGGTCAAGCTGGAAGGCGGTGGCTGGACGGTGCCGGTCGTGGCGGCCCTGGTTGAGCGCGGCATACCGGTGTGTTCACACCTGGGCCTGACGCCGCAGTCGGTGCACGCCTTGGGCGGGTTTCGCGTGCAAGGGCGTGACGAGGCGGTGGCCGCACGCCTGAAGCAAGACGCGCTGGAACTCGAACAGGCCGGCGCCGCGATGTTGGTGCTGGAACTGGTGCCCACGGCGGTGGCCACCGAGGTGCAAGCAGCCATGCGCACGCCGGTCATCGGCATCGGTGCCGGCCCCGGCACCGCCGGCCAGGTGCTGGTGCTGCATGACATGCTGGGCCTGAACAGCGGCCCGGTGCCGCGCTTCGTTCGCAACTTCCTGGCCGAAGGCGGCTCGGTCGCCGACGCCCTGCGCCGTTACGCCGCCGCCGTGCGCGACGGCAGCTTCCCCGATCCCGCCATCCACGGCTACGTTTGATGGGCATGCAGATCGTGCACACGGTGGCCGACCTGCGCGCGGCCTTGCAGCGCGGCCCGGCACCGGCCTTCGTGCCGACGATGGGCAATTTGCACGCCGGCCATCTGGCCTTGATCACGCAAGCGCGGGCGGCAGCGCCGGCCGGCCACCCGGTGGTGGCCAGCATCTTCGTCAACCGCTTGCAGTTTGCGCCACACGAAGACTTCGACGCCTACCCGCGCACCCTGGAACGCGACGCCGAACTGCTGGCCGCGCAAGGTTGCGACATCGTGTTCGCACCCCGCGAGCGCGACCTTTACCCCGAAGCGCAGGACGTGAAAGTCCACCCGCCCGCCGCCTTGGCCGACCTGCTGGAAGGTGCCTTTCGACCGGGCTTCTTCGTGGGCGTGTGCACCGTCGTGGCCAAGCTTTTCAACGTCGTGCAGCCGCAGTGGGCAGTGTTCGGCAAGAAGGACTACCAGCAGCTGATGGTCATCCGCCACCTGGCGCGGCAAATGGCCTGGCCGGTGGACGTGCTGGCCGGTGAAACCTGCCGCGCCGAGGACGGCCTGGCCTTGTCGTCGCGCAATGGCTACCTGTCGGCCGAAGAGCGCGCCGAGGCGCCTTTCCTGGCGCAGACGCTGCGCGCCCTGGCGGCTGAAGTGCAGGCCGGCCCCTTCGACGGGCCGGCTTTGGAGCAAGCGGCTATGGACCGCCTGAAGGCCCGCGGCTGGGTGCCCGACTATGTGGCGCTGCGCCAGCAAGACCGCCTGGCCTTGCACGATGCGACGGCTGCCGCGCGGCCGCCGCTGGTGGTGCTGGCGGCTGCCAGGCTGGGCCGCACGCGCTTGATCGACAACCTGGAAATTGCCGCGGCCTGATTGCTGTTCGGCCAGCGCGGGCCGGGCCATCCAGGGCGCTAGATCCGCCCTTCCTGCGCCGCGTGGCAGGCCACCTGCACGCCCTTGAAGCTGAGCAGCGCGGGCCGCTCGGCGCTGCAGCGCGCATTGGCATGCGGGCAACGCGGGTGGAAGGCGCAACCGGTGGGTGGGTTCAGCGGGTTGGGCACTTCGCCCTGCACCGGCGTGCGCGAACGGCCGCTCATGTGGATGTCGGGTATCGCATCCAGCAGCATGCGCGTGTAGGGGTGCTGCGGCTGGTTGAACAACAGGGCCTTGTCGGCCACTTCGACCTGGCGGCCCAGGTACATCACGCCCACCTGGTCGGCCACATGGCGCACCACAGCCAGGTTGTGGCTGATGAACAAATAGGTCAGACCGTGCTCGCGCTGCAGGTCTTTCATGATGTTCAGCACCTGGGCTTGCACCGACACGTCCAGCGCCGAGGTGGGCTCGTCGCAAACCAGGAATTCGGGCTGCGTGGCCAGAGCCCGCGCGATGCTGATGCGCTGGCGCTGGCCGCCGCTGAACTGGTGCGGGAACTTGTCGCAATCGGCCGTCGCCAGGCCGACTTGCAGCAGCAGTTCGCCAACGCGCTGGCGCAGCGCCTCGGCTCCAGGCACCAGGTCGTGTTCACGCAGAGGCTCGCCGATGATGTCCAGCACCTTCCAGCGCGGGTTCAAGCTGGCGTATGGGTCCTGGAAGATCATCTGCATGCGCCGGCGCAAGGTGCGCAATTCGCCGGCGTTCTGGCTCGCGTCGGTGGCCTGGCCGTCGAAGCGCACGTCGCCGCGTGTGGGGGCGTACAGGCCGACCAGCAGCCGTGCCACCGTGCTTTTGCCGCAGCCCGATTCACCCACCAGGGCCAGCGTCTTGCCGCGTTCGATGCTGAAGCTCACGCCGTCCACCGCGTGCACGAACAGTCTGGGTTTGCGTTCGACGACGCGGTTCAACCAGGGCGCCGAGACATCGAAAGTCTTGGCCAGGTCGCGCACTTCCACCAAGGGCCTTGTCATGCGGCGGCTTTCGTTTCGGCCACCAGCCAGCAAGCGGCCTGCGTGGCGCCCGCGTCGAGCAAATGGGGTCGTTCCTGCCGGCAGCGGTCCATCACCTGCGGGCAGCGTGGGTTGAAGGCGCAGCCCTGCGGAATGGCGTTGAGGCGCGGCATGGAACCATCGATCTGCAGCAGACGTTCGCGGTCGTCGTCCATCGCCGGTATCGAGCCCATCAAGCCGGCTGTGTAGGGGTGGCTGGGTCGGTGGATGACATCGGCCACGGGGCCGATCTCGACCACCCGGCCGGCGTAGAGCACGGCCACGCGGTCGCAGGTTTCGGCGATCACGCCCATGTCGTGGGTCACCAGCATCACGGCCGCGCCATGGTCTTTGCACAGGCGCTTGAGCAGCGCAATGATCTGCGCCTGGATGGACACGTCCAGCGCCGTGGTCGGCTCGTCGGCAACGATCAGCTTGGGTTCGGCGGCCAGCGCCAGCGCGATGACCACGCGCTGGCGCATGCCACCGCTGAACTGGTGCGGGTACTGGTCGATGCGCTGTTCGGCGGCCGGGATGCCGGTTTCCTGCAGCAGTTGGATGGCGCGCTGGCGCGCTTCGGCCGCGCTGACGGGCAGGTGGGTGAGTATGGTTTCGGTGAGCTGCTGGCCGATGGTGTACAGCGGGTTCAGCGAGGTCAGCGGGTCCTGAAAGATGGCGCCGATCTGGCGGCCGCGGATCTTGCGCATGGCCTCGTAAGGCAGGTTGTCGATGCGCTGACCGTCGAGCAGGATTTCACCGCCAGCGATGCGCCCCGGCGGTTCCAGCAGGCCGATGATGGCCGCACCGGTCAGCGATTTGCCGGCGCCCGATTCACCCACCACGCCCAGGATTTCACCGGGGGCAATGTCGAGGTTGATGTCGTCCAGCGCCAGCAGCGTGCCGCGGCGGGTCGGGAACTCGACGCGCAGGTGGCGCACTTCGAGCAGGGGTTTGCGTTCAGCCATCGTTGCCATGTTTTCAGCGCAGCCGGGGGTTGAGCGCGTCGCGCAGCCAGTCGCCCAGCAGATTCACGCTGAGCGCGATCAGCACCAGCATGGCGCCCGGGAAGATGGTGATCCACCACTCGCCCGAGAACAAAAAGTCGTTGCCGACGCGGATCAAGGTGCCCAGCGACGGCGAGGTCGGCGGCACGCCCACGCCCAGGAAGGACAGCGTGGCCTCGGTGATGATGGCCGCCGCCACCTGGATGGTGGCCAGCACCAGCACCGGGCCCATCACATTGGGCAGCACATGCTTGAACATGATGCGCAGCGGCGCCACGCCGATGACGCGCGCGGCCTGCACGTATTCCTTGTTGCGTTCGACCAGCGTGCTGCCGCGCACCGTGCGCGCGTACTGCACCCAGCCGGTCAGCGAGATGGCCACGATCAGCACGCCGAAGGCCAGCGAGGCCGGCGCGTTGGGGAACATGGCGTGGCCGACACCGTCGATCAGCAGCGCCACCAGGATGGACGGGAAGGACAGCATCACATCGCAGATGCGCATGATCAGTGCGTCGGTTCTGCCGCCGACAAAGCCCGACAGCAGGCCCAGGCCGACACCCACCACCAGCGAAACCAGCACCGAGGCCAGGCCGACCAACAGCGAGATGCGCGCGCCGTAGAACAGCGCCGACAGGATGTCGCGGCCCTGGTCATCGGTGCCCAGCCAATGGGCGCCGCTGCCGCCCTCAGACCAGGCCGGCGGCAGACGGGCGTCAGACAAATTCAGCGTCGCCAGGTCGAAGGGGTTGTAGGGTGACACCCAGGGCGCAAAGACGGCGCAGAAGGCGCACAGGGCGGCGATCACCGCAGCGATCATGGCCATCGGCGAGCTGCGAAAGCTGAACCAGATGTCGCTGTCCAACCAGCGCGACCAGCGGCTGGCCGACGGGGGCAAGGGGGCGTTCATTTCAGTGTCCCCCGGACGGCTTTTCGATGCGCAAACGCGGATCGACGGCGAAGTAGAGCAGGTCCACCGCGAGGTTGACGAGCACGAAGATCAGCGCGATCAGACACAGGTAAGCGGCCATTACCGGGATGTCGGCGAACTGCACCGCCTGGATGAACAGGAAGCCCATCCCCGGCCATTGAAAAACGGTCTCGGTGATGATGGCAAAGGCGATCAGTGAACCCAGTTGCAGGCCGGTGATCGTGATGACAGGCACCAAGGTGTTCTTCAGCGCGTGGCCGAAGTAGACCGCGCTGTTCTGCAGGCCGCGGGCGCGGGCGAACTTGATGTAGTCGGTGCGCAGCACCTCCAGCATCTCGGCGCGCACCAGGCGCAGGATCAGCGCCAGCTGAAAGACCGACAGCGTGATGGCCGGCAGCACCAGGTGCTTCCAGCCGTCGAGGGTCAGCAGACCGGTGCTCCAGTTGCCGTAGCTGACGACGTCACCACGGCCGAAACTGGGCAGCCACTTCAGCGTGACCGAGAAAAAGAGGATCAGCAGGATGCCGATCAGGAAAGTCGGCAGGGACACGCCCAGCAGCGACAGCGTCATCACCAGTTGTGAACCGAAGCTGCCGCGCCGCAGCGCCGCGTAGACGCCCAGCGGCACGCCAACCACCAGTGCAATGACGGCGGCGGCCAGTGCCAGTTCCAGCGTGGCCGGGAAGCGTTCGGCGATCAGCGTGGAAACCCGACGTCCCTGGCGCAGGCTGAGCCCGAATTCGCCTTGCACGGCGTTGCCGACAAAGCGCGCAAACTGGATGGGGAAGGGCTGGTCGATGCCGAGGTCGCGGCGGAGTTGCTCGCGCTGTTCTTGGGTGGCGTCTTGTCCCAACAGGCTGGTGACCGGGTCGCCGACGAACTGGAAGAGCATGAAAGCGATGAAGGCCACCACCAGCATGACGATCAGGGCTTGAGCAAGGCGGCGAAGGATGAAGGCGAACATCGGGTTCGGGTGAACAGTTCAGATCGAATCAGTGTGTTGCCACGAAAGACATCGGCCAACGAAAAGGGCCGCCCTGAGGCGGCCCCGTCGCGAGCCGCAGCACCTGATGCCAGGTGCTGCGAACAGCGATCAGAAGTTGTGGCGAACGCCCACGTCGTAACCCGACGACGTTTCGCCGCCCTTGATGCCGGCAGGACCGCCGCTGGAAGCGGTGTACTTGGCACCGACCGTGGCGTCGCCGCCGTTGGCGATGCGGCCGTAACCAACGTACACCGAGGTGCGCTTGGACAGGTCATACACATAGCCAGCGCCCAGCAGCGTGGCCGCGAAGGTGTTTGAGCTGCCGCTGGCCTTCGTGTAGTTCAGCTTGACGGTGCCCGAACCCACCGGGATCAGCACGCCGCCCGACATCAGCTTTTGCTGGGTCGTGCTGTAGTCCGACTTTTCGACCGAAGCCTGGATGGTCATGAAGCCCATGTTGAACGACGCGCCGACGTTGATGGTCTTCAGGTCGTCGATCATCGTGTAGCCCTGGTACGTCTTGCCGTACGAACCGGACACGTTGAGCGGGCCAGCGGCGTAGCCGAGGCGAGCGCCCATGTACTTGTTGCCGTTCACGCCTTCGCTGGCGGCAACCATGCCTTGGCCATACAGACCACCCATGGCGGGCAGGAAGTAGCCGATCGTGTTGTTCGCACGAACGCCGGTACCGGCGCCGCCCGAACCCACGAAGGCGCCACGGATGTTGGCGATCGACGAAACGCCGACGTAGCCGAACATGTCGTAGGTCGACATGTTGACGAAGGTCGGGGTGTAGTCGCGGCCGAGGCGAACTTCACCGAAACCGCCCAGCAGGCCCACCGTCGCGCGGCGGGTCCAGGTCATCGGATCAGCGGTGCTGCCGACGGCGGTGGCTGCGGTCTTGTTGCCACCACCGGTGTCCGGCGAAATGTCGCCTTCCAGCCAGAAGGCAGCGCGCAAGCCGCCCCCCAGGTCTTCAATGCCACGGAAACCGAGGCGGCTGGAAGCTTGGCCGTTGGTGCCCAGGGTCTTGAGCGAACCGGCCGAACCGTTGCTGACGCTGCGGGCGTCCACGTCCATGATGCCGAAGAGAGTGACAGACGACTGGGCCGAAGCCGCGCCTGCAAACGCCGTCAGCGCTGCCAGGGCGAGCATAGATTTTTTCATTTGGACTATCTCCTAAGTTGAACAAGAGGTCCCGATCGGGAATTTCACCCAGCGACGGGTAGATCAGGCCAACATCCTTATCGGAAGTTGCGTGTATTGCACCAGACCCACGTGACGATTGCCAAGCCGAGCGTTCGATAAGGGCATAGCCTGTGGTCTAACAACAACGCTGCGCGGATGGGAGCCGGCGCGTATCCGTGAACTATCCTCTTCAGGCATGAACGCGATCGATGCCTTTATTGTCAGTCTCGACAACGCCCTCAGAACCCTGGCCGGCGCTGTGCACGCGGCGCGGCCCAACCCGGCGGCGGCCCTGCCCCCAGGCGAGGCGTTGAGTGCTCAGGAACGCCGCGAGGCAGGTGCTTTGATGCGCGTGAACCATGTGGGTGAAGTCTGCGCTCAGGCTCTGTACCAGGCACAGGCTTTGACTGCCCGGACGCCGGAACTTCGCCAGCAGATGGAGCGCGCTGCCCGCGAAGAGACGGACCACCTCGCCTGGACCCAGGAGCGGCTGGCTGAGTTGGGTGGCCGCGTCAGTCTGCTCAATCCGCTTTGGTATGCCGGGGCTTTTGGCATCGGCCTCTTGGCCGGGCGGGCCGGCGATGCCGTCAGCCTGGGTTTCGTTGTGGAAACCGAGAGGCAGGTCGAAGCTCACCTGGCCGGCCACCTCGACCGCCTGCCGGCAGGTGACACCCGCTCACGCGCCATCGTCGAGGTGATGAAGGCCGACGAACGCCGCCATGCCGATGAGGCCGGCACGGCCGGTGCCGCCGAATTGGCGCTACCGTTGCGCTGGCTGATGCGCGGCGCCGCCAAAGTCATGACGGCCACCGCCCACCGCCTCTGAGCGGCTGGCTGCGGAATTCAGGCTTCGACGATGTCGAAGCTGGTCACGATTTCGGCGGTCTTGCCCAGCATGATGCTGGCCGAGCAGTAGCGCTCATGCGAAAGCGCGATGGCGCGCTCCACCGCCGCAGCCGGCAGGTTTTTCCCGGTGACAGTGAAATGCATACCAATACGGGTGAAAACCTTCGGGTCTTGCTCAGCCCGGTCGGCGTTCAGCTTGACCTGGCAGCCGCGCACGTCGTGACGGCCACGCTTGAGGATCAGCACCACGTCGTAGGCCGTGCAGCCGCCCGTGCCGGCCAGCACGGTTTCCATGGGCCGCGGCGCCAGGTCTCGGCCGCCGCCGTCGGGTGCGCCGTCCATGGTCAGGAAATGGCCACTGCCGGTTTCGGCGACAAAACCCATACCGGTGCTGGGCATCCAGTTGATGGTGCATTCCATGGTGCTTCTGCCTCTGAAGAGCGCACGCCGTCGGGCGCGCTGGTTTTTTAGAGTCGGCCTACGAGGCCCAGCGTGAAAAGAGCATATTGCACTGCAGCATTGCGGTGATAGACTGATTTGCATCGGTGGTCCGCCCTGTGCGTTCCACCCGTCGATTGTCTCCTCCACCCTCAAACCGGTGGATTCGGCCCGGGGCTGCAAAGCCCCGGGCCCTTTTTCTTTCAGGGCCCGGCGGGCGTCGGCGCTGGGGCAGCGCACGCCGTGCGTGTCCTATGATTCCGCGCCGCAACCGCCACCTGTCCCCGTCCAAGATGCCTACCGGCCACAGCCCGCCGACCGTGCCGCCGCCCAGCGAAGCGCCGCCCGCCAAGTCCCTCACGCCGAAGTCGCGGCGCATTGCGGCCGACTACCTGCAGCGCATCCTCACCGCCCGTGTCTACGACGTGGCGCGAGAGACCGCGCTGGAGGTGGCCCGCACCCTGTCACGGCGGCTGGGCAACCAGGTGCTGCTGAAGCGCGAAGACCAGCAGCCCGTATTCAGCTTCAAGCTGCGCGGGGCCTACAACAAGATGATCCACCTGCCGGCCGAGGCCCTGGCGCGTGGCGTTATCTGCGCTTCGGCGGGCAACCATGCGCAGGGCGTCGCCTTGTCGGCCAGGCGGTTGGGCTGCCGGGCCGTCATCGTGATGCCGGTGACCACGCCCCGCCTGAAGGTCGATGCCGTCATCGCGCTGGGCGGCGAGGTCGTACTGCACGGCGACAGCTACTCCGACGCCTACGGCCACGCGCTGTTGCTGCAGCAGGCGCAGAACCTGACTTTTGTGCACCCTTTTGACGATCCCGACGTGATCGCCGGGCAGGGCACGGTGGCCATGGAAATCCTGCGCCAGCACCAAGGCCCGCTGGATGCCGTTTTCGTCGCCATCGGCGGCGGCGGCTTGATCTCGGGTGTTGCGGCCTACATCAAGGCGGTGCGGCCCGAGGTGAGAGTGATCGGCGTGCAGACCGTCGATTCCGACGCCATGCTGCAGTCGGTCCAGCGTGGCCGCAGGGTCACCTTGACCGATGTCGGCTTGTTCTCGGATGGCACGGCTGTGAAGCTGGTGGGTGAAGAAACCTTCCGCGTCGCCCGGGCCCTGGTCGACGACTTCGTGGTTGTCGACACCGACGCCGTTTGCGCCGCCATCAAGGACGTCTTTCAGGACACCCGCAGCATTCTGGAGCCGGCCGGCGCTCTGGGCGTGGCGGCCGTCAAACAGTACGTGCAGACGCACAAGCTGAAGGGGCAGACCTTCGTCGCCATCACCTGCGGCGCCAACATGAATTTCGACCGCCTGCGCTTTGTTGCAGAGCGTGCCGACTTCGGCGAGCAGCGCGAAGCCCTGTTCGCCGTCACCATTCCGGAAGAGCGCGGCTCGTTCAAGCGTTTCTGCGAATTGCTCGGCCCGCGCTCAGTCACCGAATTCAATTACCGCATCAGTGACGCCAAGGTCGCGCATGTCTTCGTCGGCGTGGCCATCGCCAAACGCGAAGAAGCCGACCGCATCGCCCGCAGCTTCGTCAAGCAGCGCTTTGCCACCGTCAACCTCACCGACGACGAATTGGCCAAGGAACACGTGCGGCACATGGTCGGCGGGCGCAGCGAACTGGCGCGTGACGAACGCTTGTTCCGCTTTGAATTTCCCGAGCGCCCGGGCGCGCTGATGCGTTTCCTGGCGGCCATGCACCCGGGCTGGAATATCAGCCTCTTTCACTACCGCAACCAGGGCGCTGACTACGGCCGCATCCTGGTCGGTATCCAGGTGCCAGCCGACGAACAGGCGGTATTCGAGGATTTCTTGCGGTCCCTTGCATTTCCTTACACGGAAGAGACGCGCAATCCCGTCGTTGCACTCTTCCTCAATTAGGGTTGCTCGGTACACTCGAACGGGATGGCAGCACCAAACCGATCGCTGGTCACGCCGACCACCAACCCCAGGCTCGAAAAGGCGCTGCACGCCAAGTTGCAGGGCCGGCACGAGTCGGGTGGCAGCCTCGGTGAGCTGGAGCCTCTGGCCGTACGCCTGGGGCTGATGCAGAACTCCTTGCGTCCTCATTTTCATGACCCGCAATTGCTGGTCTTTGCCGCCGACCACGGCCTGGTGGTCGAAGACATCCGCGATCCGCACGGCCGCAGCACCCAAGACACCGTGCGCCTGCTGCTGGCCAACCAACTGCCACTCAGCGTTTTCGCCCGGGCCCAGGGCCTGGACTTGACTGTCATCGATTGCGGCATGTCTGAGAACCTGGTGCCGCACGACCGCCTGCTGGTGCGCAAGATCGCCTATGGCACACGCAATTCACGCGTCACCTCGGCGATGAGCATGGAGCAGGCGCATGCCGGCATGCGCGCCGGCATGCAGATCGGCGAACAACTGCGCGGCAACCTCACCATCCTGTCGGCCGTGGGCGTGGGCGCGCACGAAAGTGCGGCCATGGTGCTGTCGCGGCTGACCGAAACCAAGGTGCGCGACCTCATCGTCAGCGGCCCTCAGATGAGCCATGAAGCGCTGTCGCACCTGATGGCGGTGCTGCAGGGCGCGCAGGCACGCCACCGCGATGTGGTCGAACCCGTTGAGGTGCTGGCTGCGCTGGGCGGCTTCGAGGTGGCGGTGATGGTCGGCGTGATGTTGGTTGCGGCCAGCAAGCGCCACCTGCTGATGATTGATGGCGTGCCGGCCTGCGCTGCGCTGATGCTGGCTGCCAAGATTGCCCAGGCGGTTACCGACTACTGCGTTTTCTGCCGCAGCCACAGCCACCTCGGGCTGGACCAGGCGCTGAACCTGTTTCGCGCTTCGGCCCTGCTGGAAATGGGCATGGAAAGCACCGACGGCACCGGCGCTGCACTGGCCTGGCCTTTGGTCAAGAGCGCAGCGGCCTTGCTGGGCGATCTGGCCGAAGGCGAAGAGGCGGGTGTTTCCGAAGCCGGCGGTCTGGCCGAGCCCTTTTCCGAGGCTGCGCCCGAGCCTTCGCCTTTCGGCACGGCTTTGTACTGAGTACGGAAGATCAGCGCGTCGGCGCCCCGGGATAGGGCGGCGGCGCGCGGTCAACCGGCATCGCCGGCGGCGCGCGGTCAACCGGCATCGCCGGCGGCGGCAGCATGCTGCGCATGGCGCGCACCGTGGTCGCACGGTCTTTGCCGGCTGCCACCGAAGATGGTGGCGATGGCTGCGCGGCCGGATTGGGATTGGGGTTGGGATTGCTTTCAGCGCCCTGCGGCGCCAGCGATGGCAGCGCGCCGATGGCGGCTGCTGCCGGCGGTGCCAGGTTCAGCGTCACCTGCGGCGCGCCGTCGCGTGGGCCGAGCATGGCGCCTCGCGCGGCCACCGACTTCAGGACCGTCTGCCCGTCGATGACGGCGCCCACCCGGAAGGCTTTGGCGGGCTTGCCGTCGACGGCGATCAGTGCCACGCCTTCACGGGCGGCCGACGGTGCGCGCGGCGTCACGACACCGATCAGCTGGAAGCGGGCGTCGGGCGCAGGTTCAGCCGCGGCAGCCGCAACCTGGGGCTGTAGGTCTGCGCCCAGCAGGCGGCTCAGGTCGCCGTGCACAACGGGCCCATTGGCGGCCACTGGGGTGCTGGGCGGCACCGGCGGGGCGCTGACGAACAGGCGCAAACCCCAGAACAGCGCTCCGGCTGCCACAAGGGCCCAAGTCATCAAAGTCCACCAGCGTGCCAACATGGCCGGATTATGATTCAAGCCATCCCGCCTGCACGGCGGCTTTCCCGCTGCGCAAGACCGCAAATGACACCGAATTCCGTTCTGAATCGCCAGCTCGGCCGCTCGCTACGCAGCGCCCGCGGTTTCACCTTGATCGAGCTGATGGTGGTGCTGGTCATCATCGGGGTGCTGGGTGCCCTGATCGTGCCCAACCTGATCGACCGCGCTGACGACGCCCGGGTGACGGCGGCCAAGACCGACGTCAACAACCTGATGCAGGCGCTCAAGCTATACAAGCTGGACAACCAGCGCTACCCCAGCGCTGAACAGGGCCTGGACGCCCTGGTCAAGCGGCCCACCGTGGGCGCGGTGCCGCCGAACTGGAAGTCCTATGTGGACAAGCTGCCGGCCGACCCCTGGGGCCGCGCCTACCTGTACACCAACCCCGGTGTGAAGGGCGAGATCGATGTCTTCAGCCTGGGCGCCGACGGCCAGCCGGGTGGCGAAGGCAAGAATGCCGACATCGGTTCCTGGCAGTAGGCCCGCCGGCCGCCGCCGCCTGCGGGCGCGCGGCTTCACGATGATCGAGTTGCTGATCGTCCTCGTCATTGTCGGCATCTCGGTCGGCGTGGTTGCGCTGGCCCTGCGCGATAGCCAGGCCGCCAAGCTCGACGAAGAAGCGGTGCGGCTGGCCGCCTTGTTCGAGATGGCGCGCGCCGAAGCGCGGGCCTCGGGCGCACCGGTGCGCTGGGCGCCGGTGACGTTGGCGGTGGACGCTGGCGCGCAGTTCCGCTTTGTCGGCCTGCCGACCGCGCAACCCTTGCCGGTGCGCTGGCTGGACACCCTGACCCGCGCCGAGGTGGTCGGCGCAGCGGCCGTGGTGCTGGGCCCCGAAGCCATCCTGCCGGCCCAGCGTGTGGTGCTGCGCCTGGGCGACAAGCGGGTGGACATCGCCACCGACGGCCTGGCGCCGTTTGCGCCGGTGCCTTTGGCACCAACAGCGCCATGAGCGCAGGCCGCCGCCGTGCTGCAGCGCGCGGCTTCACTTTGCTGGAAGTGCTGGTGGCGCTGGCCGTGGTGGCCATCGCTCTGGGCGCCGGCCTGCGCGCGGCCGGCGTGCTGACTGACAACGCCGTGCGCCTGGCCGACGTGGTGGCAGCGCAGTGGTGTGCTGACAACCAGCTCACCGCCCTGCGCCTGTCGCGCAGCTTCCCCGGCGTGGGCGACGCCGACTTCACCTGCGAGCAACTGGGCCGCAGCTACCCCGGCAAGCTGATCACCCGCGGCACGCCCAACCCCAGTTTCCGCCGTGTCGACGCGCAGGTCAGCGACGACGCCGGGCATGTGCTGCTGACTTTGTCCACCGTGCTGGGGCGGCCATGAGGCGCCGCTTGCGGGGCGGTTCGGCAGGGGCGGCCGGCGGTTTCACCCTGATCGAAGTGCTGGTTGCGCTGCTGATCATGGCCATCCTGGCCACACTGTCCTGGCAAGGGCTGGACGGCATCGTGCGGGCGCGCGAACGCAGCCGCGATGCCATCGACGCCACCGTGCGCCTGACCACCGTGATGACGCAGTGGGAGCAAGACCTGCTGGCCGTGGTGGACACCGGTGCGCTGGCCTCACCGCTGACCTTTGACGGCATGACGCTGCGCCTGACCCGCCGCACCGACGGCGGGGTGATGCTGGTGGCCTGGGCGGTGCGCGGTGGCGTCTGGCAGCGCTGGACCAGTCCGGTGATGACGCAGGTGGGCGAGGTGCAGGAAAACTGGATGCGCAGCCAGGCGTTGCAGGGCAACGAGCCCGCTCAACTGACCGTGGCCGCCGCCGCCAGCCAGTGGCAGATCTATTTCAACCGGGGTGGCCAATGGACCAACGCGCAGTCCACCGGCGACCAGGCGCTGCCTGTCTCGCCGCCCCCGGTGGCATCTGAAAAACCGACGGTCAAGCCGACTTCGGGCGGGGGCCCCGGCGACCCGCCACCGCCGCCTCAGCCCAGCGTTCCGCCGCCGGTGGCGCGCGAACTGTTGCCCGACGCCGTGCGCCTGCAGATCACCCTGGGCGACCGGGTCCTGACGCGCGACATCGCGCTGGGGGCGGGCGCTTGAGGGCCGGCGCGCGCGCCGGGCGCCGGGCTCAATGCGGTGCCGCCTTGCTGCTGGCGATGATGATCCTGGCCCTGGTCACCACCCTGACGGCCGGCATGGTCTGGCACCAGCGCCGCGCGATTCAGGTGGAAGCGGCCGAGCGCGCCCGCGTGCAAGCCGGCTGGGTGCTGCGCGGTGCGCTGGACTGGTCGCGGCTGATCATCCGGGAAGACCTGCGCGCGGCGCAACGCCGCGGCAACTTCTACACCTGGGGCCGTGACGCCTGGGGCACGCCGCTGGCCGAGGCCTCGCTGTCCAGTTTTCTGGCCGCCGACAAGGACAACAATGCCGACGCCGGCCTGGACGCCGCCATCAGCGGGGCCATCGTCGATGTCCAGGGCAAGTTCAACCTGCGCGGTCTGGTCGACGGCGCCGGCAAGGCGGTGCCGGCCCAGGTGGCCGGTTTCCAGCGCCTGTGCGACCTGCTGGGTGCGCCTGGAGACATGGCAGTGCGAGTGGCCGCGATCTTGTCGAAGTCGCTGGCGCCCCTGAACGACAGCGCCGTGAGCAGCGCACCGATACGCCCCGACAAGCTGCGCGACCTGGGCTGGCAAGGGCTGAACGTCGAGACGCTCGACCGCCTGGCGCCCTATGTCGAACTGCTGCCGGTGGTGACGGCTGTCAACGTCAACACCGCGCCGCGCGAGGTGCTGGTGGCCGCCATCGACGGCCTGGACACCGGCACCGCCGAGCGCCTGGTGCAAAGCCGCCTGCGCACGCCCTTCGAAACGCTGGACGCCGTGCGCTCGGCGCTGGGCGGCATCATCAAACTCGACGAGACCCGGGTCGGCGTGTCTTCCGCCTGGTTCGAAGTTTCGGGGCAACTGCGGCTGGACGAGCGCGTCGTCGAAGAACGCTCGCTGGTTCAGCGCGACGGCGACCGTGTTCTGGTCCGGCGGCGGGAACGTCACAGTTTCCAGGCTGCGCCGCGCTGAAGCCTGCGTTGGCCCACGCTACAGTCCGCGTTGCCACTCGCCACCCGCAACGACCTGTTCACGCCCTGCGCCTACTCACTTCGCCGCCTGCTTGCTGATGTCCACCCTCGTCATCCTTCTCCCGCCGCGTGAGCGCCTGACCGCCCGTGCTGCGGGCCACGAGGTCGCGGGTGGGCTGCGTCTGCCAACGGCCTGGCCCTTTGTTCTCAGCGTCGACGGCCGCAGCGTGAGCCAGGCTGGCAACGCCGCCACCGCCCAGTTGCCGCGTGCCGACCACACCGTGCTGGTGTTGGCCGAAGCCGACGTCAGCTGGCACCACGTGGATATTCCCAAATCCCCCGCCGCGCGCCTGCGTGCCGCCCTGCTGGGCGTGATGGAAGAGGCGCTGCTGGAAGACGACGAGGCCCTGCATTTTGCGCTGGCCGCGGACGCCACACCGGGCCGCAAGGGCTGGGTGGCGGTGACCCACAAGCCGCGCCTGCAAACCGCTTTGAACGCGCTGGAAGGCGCCGGCTTGAGCGTCGAGCGGGTGACCACCTCCAGCGTGCCGGGCGCGGTGTCGCGCGGCCATTTCTACACCCGCGACGGCACCGAGACCGACGCGCCCTGGCTGTCGCTGGCCCAGCCCGATGGCGTGGTCTGCGTGCGCCTGCAAGGCAGCCTGGCGCGCGCGCTGCAGCCCGCGCCGACCGATGCCGATGGCGCCAGTGCCAGCGTGAGTTGGACCGCCACGCCGGCGGCAGCCACCGCCGCCGAGCGCTGGCTGGGCGCGCCGGTGGCGCTGATGACCGACAGCGAACGCGCGCTGGAAGCCGTGGGCCCGCCCGGCGCGACCAAGGGTGTTCTGAATTTGCGCCAGTTCGACCTGGCTGCGCGCCACCGGGGCACGCGGGCTGTGCGCGAGGCCTGGAAGCGCTTTCTCAGCACCGAATGGCGCCCGGTGCGCTGGGGCTTGGTGGCCCTGGTGGCCGTGCAGTTGCTGGGCTTGAACCTGCAGGCTTGGCAACAGCGCCAGCAGCTGACGGCCAAACGCATGGCGATGATCGAGCTGCTGAAAACCACCCACCCGAATGTGCGCGCCGTGCTGGACGCACCGCTGCAGATGGAGCGCGAAACCGAACGCCTGCGCGCCGCTGCCGGCCGCCCCGGCGACAACGACTTGGAAGCCCTGTTGGGCGCCGCCGCCGGGGCCTGGCCCGACGGCCTGGGCCCGGCGCAGCTACTGCGCTTCGAAGGCGGGCGCCTGGTCGTGGCCGCGCCGG
>JAYVBO010000413.1:0-3127 GCA_043750435.1 Betaproteobacteria bacterium
ACCACCAGGCCCAGGCGCACGCGGCGCTCGGCTTGGGGCTTGAAGATCTCAGCCGGGATCGGCGCGGTGGCCGCGTCTTTCACGCCACGCTGCTTCAGATCGGCGCGGGCGTTCTCGATCAGGCGGTCGGTCTCGCCGGCCACCAGCGCGTTGGGCAGTTCCAGCGTGGCGGCCTTGGACAGCGCGTCCATCACGGCGGCCTTGTTGCGGGCCAGCACGCGGAACTTCACCTCGCGTTCCAGGTTCTTCTTCACGTCGTCGCGCAGGCCTTCGACGGTGCCTTCCTTGATGCCCAGCGACTTGGCCAGGGCCTCATCGATGGCGGGCAGGTTCTGCGCTTCGATCTTGCTGACCGTGACCAGGAAGTCGGCTTCCTTGCCGGCGACATCGGCGCCGTGGTAGTCGGCCGGGAAGCTCAGCGGGAAGGTCTTGCTCTCGCCGGCCTTCATGCCGCGCACGGCCTGGTCGAACTGCTCCAGCATCTGGCCTTCGCCGATGATGAACTGGAAGGCTTCGGCCTTGCCGCCGGCGAAGGGTTCGCCGTCGATCTTGCCTTCGAAGTCGATGGTGACGCGATCGGTCTCGATGGCGCCTTCGTCCTTGGCGCGCAGGCCGAAGCTGCGGCGCTGCTTGCGCAGGATCTCGACCGTGCGGTCGATGGCGGCTTCGGTCACTTCAGTGGCCACGCGCTCGACTTCGGCGGCGGTCAGGTCGCCGATGACGACTTCAGGGTAGACCTCGAAGGTCGCGTCAAAAGCCAGCTGGCCTTCGGGCGATTCATCCTTCTGCGCGATGCGCGGGGCACCGGCGACGCGCAGCTTGGCTTCGTTGGTGGCGTCGTTGAAGGCCTGGCCGACGCGGTCGTTGACCACTTCGTACTGGACCTGGTAGCCATAGCGCTGGGCCACCACCGACATCGGCACCTTGCCGGGGCGGAAGCCGTCGGCCTTGACCGTGCGCGACAGCTTCTTCAGCCGTGCTTCGACTTCGCCATTGATGGTGGTTGCCGGCAGCGTCAGGGTGATGCGGCGCTCGAGCTTCTCTAGGGTTTCAACAGTGACGGCCATGGTGTCTCGTTTGAGCAAAAGTTTGGGGCTGATATGCAGATGTTCTGGTGCGCGGGGCGGGACTCGAACCCGCACACCCGTGAAGGCGTCAGGACCTAAACCTGGTGCGTCTACCAATTTCGCCACCCGCGCAGGGGGTTTGCCGCTGCTGGGATGCAGCGGCAAACCAGGGATTCTAAACCGCTGCCGGCGCCCGTTTCACACGGAACCAGGCGGCGTACATCGCCGGCAGGGCCAGCAGGGTCAGCACGGTGGCCACGATCAGCCCGCCCATGATGGCCACGGCCATCGGCCCCCAGAAGACGCTGCGCGACAGCGGGATCATGGCCAGCACGGCGGCGGCGGCCGTCAACACGATGGGCCGGAAGCGCCGCACCGCCGATTCGACGATGGCGTCCCAGGCCGGAACGCCCTGGCTGCGGTCTTGCTCGATCTGGTCGATCAGGATCACCGAGTTGCGCATGATCATGCCCATCAGCGCGATCACGCCCAGCAGCGCCACGAAGCCAAACGGCCGGTTCAGCAGCAGCAACGCCGCCGCCACGCCAGGCAGACCCAGCGGCCCGGTCAGGAAGACCAGCACGGCGCGGCTGAAGCTTTGCAATTGCAGCATCAGCAGGGTAAAGATCAGGAACAGCATCACCGGCGCACCGGCGGCGATGCTGCCCTGCCCTTTGCTGCTTTCCTCCACCGCACCGGCAATCTGGATGCCATAACCCGACGGCATCTTGGCGGCCAAGGCCTGCAGCTGTGGCCAGACTTGCGCGGTGACGGTCGGGCCCTGCACGCCTTCCACGACGTCGCCCTGGATGGTCACCGCGAAGTTGCGCCCTTCGCGCCACAGCACACCCGGTTCCCAGGTGAAACCGACCTTGGCGATCTGCGTCAGCGGCACCGAGCGGCCACTGGCCGTGGGCAGGTAGGCTTTGCCGATGTCGGTGATGGCATTGCGTTCTTCCAGCGGCTGGCGCAGCACGATATCGACCAGCTTGTCGCCTTCGCGGTACTGGCCGATGGTGGTGCCCGACAAGATGGTGCGCGAGGCCTGCGCGATGGCTTGGCTGGTCACGCCCAGCGCCCTGGCCTTGTCCTGGTCCACGGTCAGGCTCAGCACCTTGACCGACTCGTTCCAGTTGTCGTTGACGCCGCGCATGCTGGGGTTGGCACGCAGCAGGCTCTTGGCCTGATCGGCCCAGGCGCGGACCTGCTGTGCATCGGCGCCGACCACGCGGAACTGCACCGGATAGGGCACCGGCGGGCCGTTGGGCAGCAGCTTCACACGGCTGCGGATCTCCGGGAATTCGGTGGCCAGCAACTGCGGCAGGCGCAGGCGCAGTGCCTCGCGCTCCTTCAAGTCTTTGGGCAACACGATGGCCTGGCTGACGTTGCTCTGCGGGAAAACCTGGTCCAGCGGCAGGTAGAAGCGCGGCACGCCGCTGCCCACCCAGGTGGCGACGCTGGCCACGCCGGGCTCTTTCATCATCCGGGCCTCAAAGCGCGTCGCGATCTCGTCGCTTTGCTGAATGGTCGAGCCCTCGGGCAACCACAGGTCGACCAGGACCTCGGGCCGGCTGGAATCGGGGAAGAACTGCTGCTGCACCCGGCCCATGCCGGCGATGCCCAGCACGAAGCTCAGCACGGTCAGTGCGATGGTGATCCAGCGGTGCTGCACGCACCAGTTCACGGCACGCCGGAAGCCGTTGTAGAAGGGCGTGTCGAAGAGTTCGTGCGGGCCTTCGCCCCCTGCGCCGCCCGCCACCGAGCCATCGGCCCGGGCGTGGGTGTGCAGCAGCCAGGCCCCCAGGTAGGGCACGAAGTAGACCGAGACCAGCCACGAGATCACCAGCGCCGCCGCGGTGACCGCAAAGATGGCAAAGGTGTATTCGCCGGTGATGGACTTGGCCAGGCCGATGGGCAGAAAACCGGCGGCGGTGATCAGCGTGCCCGTCAGCATCGGCATGGCCGTCACGTCGTAGGCGAAGGTGGCCGCGCGCATCTTGTCGTAGCCCTCTTCCAGCTTGCGCACCATCATCTCGACGGCAATGATGGCGTCGTCCACC
>JAYVBO010000414.1:0-3115 GCA_043750435.1 Betaproteobacteria bacterium
GTACGTGATCCACAACGTGGCCCACGCCTACGGCAAGACCGCCACCTTCATGCCCAAGCCCATCGTCGGCGACAACGGCAGCGGCATGCACGTGCACCAATCGGTCTGGAAGGACGGGGTCAATTTGTTCGCCGGTGACGGCTACGCGGGCTTAAGCGAATTCGCGCTGTACTACATCGGCGGCATCATCAAGCACGCTCGTGCGCTGAACGCCATCACCAACCCGGGTACGAATTCGTACAAGCGCTTGGTGCCGGGCTTCGAAGCGCCGGTGAAGCTGGCCTACTCGGCCAAGAACCGCTCGGCCTCGATCCGCATTCCGTATGTCGCGAACCCCAAGGGTCGTCGCGTGGAAGCCCGCTTCCCGGATCCCTTGATGAACCCCTACCTGGGTTTCAGCGCACTGTTGATGGCCGGTCTGGACGGCGTGGAAAACAAGATCCACCCGGGCGAAGCCGCCACCAAGGACCTGTACCACCTGCCGCCGGAAGAAGACGCGAAGATCCCGACGGTTTGCCACAGCTTGGACCAGGCGCTGGAGCATCTGGACAAGGATCGCGGCTTCCTGACCAAGGGTGGCGTCTTCACCGACAGCTACATCGACGCCTACATCGACCTGAAGATGCAGGAAGTGACGCGCTTCCGCATGGCCACGCACCCGGTCGAGTTCGACATGTACTACTCCTTGTAAGCGCCACGGCTGCTCAGCAGCCAGCAGGCAAAAAGCGGACCTTCGGGTCCGCTTTTTTCATGCTGCGCCACAATCCGCGCATGCAGCTCAAGCCCCCCTTCTTTCCCCGTTGGCGCCTGTGGGTGCTGGCCTGCGCCGTGTGGCCCGTGACGGCCGCGCAGGCGCAGGACAAGCCGGTCTACCGCTGCCCCGGGCCGCCCGTGCTTTACACCGACGCGCTGTCGCCGCAAGAGGCCCGCGACAAGGGCTGCCGCACCATCGAAGGCGCGCCCATCACCATCGTGCCGGCGACCAAGCCGCGCACGCCGGCTGCCGCCTCGGGCACCGCCCCACGGCCCGCCGACAGCAACCGCGTCGACCCCGCCGAGCAGCGCGCGCGTGACAGCGATGCCAAACGCATCCTGAACGAGGAATTGCGCCGCGAAGAAGACAAGCTGGCCCAGTTGCGGCGCGACTTCAACAACGGCGAGCCCGAGCGCAATGGCGACGAGCGCAACTACCAGAAGTACCTCGACCGCGTGGCCGACATGAAGGCCGCCATCGGCCGCAAAGAGGCCGATATCGCGGCCATCAAACGCGAACTGGGCAAGCTGCCCTCGTGAGCGCGACACCCAGCCTCGCGGCCGGTGACAGCGCCGGCTTCGAGCCCTTCGACCAACTGGCCACCATGGTGGCGCTGGCCGCGCCCGACGGCCATTGCCTGCAGGCCAATTCAGCGCTGGAAAATGTGGTTGGCATGTCGCGCCGCGCGCTGGTGCGCAGCAATGTGCTGGACTGGCTGGTTGACCCCACGCAGCTGCGCGAAACGCTGGGGCTGGTGGCCCGCAACCAGGTCGCGACCAGCCGTTTCGACGCGCTGATGAAGCGCATGCCGGTGGGCAGCGCTGACCTGCCGGTACACGTCATCGTCAGCCAGACCGAATGGCCAACGCGTGTGTTGGTGGAGATGATCGAAGTCCAGCAGCAAACGCGCATAGACCGCGAAGAGCGCACCCACGAACTGGCGCAGGCGAACAAGGAACTGGTGCGCAACCTGGCGCACGAGATCAAGAACCCGCTGGGCGGCATCCGCGGCGCGGCGCAACTGCTGGCGATGGAAATCACCTCGCGCGAACTGACCGAGTACACGCGCATCATCATTCAGGAAGCCGACCGCCTGCAGGCCCTGGTGGACCGCCTGCTGGCGCCGCACCGCCGCCCGCATGTGGTGGCCGACGTGAACATCCACGAGGTCTGCGAGCGCGTGCGGGCGCTGGTGCAGGCCGAATACCCGCGTGGCCTGTCGGTAGCGCGGGACTACGACACCTCCATCCCCGAGTTTCGCGGCGACCGCGAACAGCTGATCCAGGCGGTGCTGAACATTGCGCACAACGCCACCCAGGCTCTGGGCGACCGCATCGCAGCCGGCGACGCTCAGCTCACCTTGCGCACCCGCATCGCGCGGCAGGTCACTTTTGGCCGCCAACGCTTCCGACTGGCATTGGAATTGCATATCGAAGACAACGGGCCCGGCGTGCCCGAGGACATCCGCGATCGCATCTTTCACCCTCTGGTGTCTGGACGTGAAGGCGGATCCGGACTCGGGTTGACGCTGGCGCAAACCTTCGTGCAACAACATCAGGGCACGATTGAATGCGACAGCGTGCCGGGACTGACGGTGTTCAAGATCCTGATCCCACTGCCTTGAATGGCGCTCACGAGGCGCCCCCAAAACTGCATGAAACCCATCTGGGTCGTTGACGACGATCACTCCATCCGTTTCGTGCTCGAGAAGGCGCTGTTGCGCGAGCAGTTCACGGTGCGCACCTTCGCCAACCCGCGCGAGGTGATGCGGGCGCTGGAGGAAGACGCGCCGCAGGTGCTGGTCAGCGACATCCGCATGCCCGGCGGCAGCGGCATCGACCTGCTGGCCGCCGTCAAGGCGCGCCACCCGGGCCTGCCCGTCATCATCATGACGGCGTTTTCCGACCTGGACAGCGCCGTGTCGGCCTTCCAGGGCGGGGCGTTTGAGTACCTGCCCAAGCCCTTCGACCTGACCACGGCGGTCGATTTGATCCGCCGTGCCGTGGAAGAAAGCCTGCGCGAAGAAGTAGCCGAAACGGCGCCCGTGCAGGCGCCCGAAATGCTGGGCCAGGCCAGTTCGATGCAGGACGTGTTCCGCGCCATCGGCCGGCTCAGCCAGAGCCAGGTCACGGTGATGATCACCGGCGAATCGGGCACCGGCAAGGAACTGGTGGCGCGCGCGCTGCACAAGCACAGCCCGCGCGGGCAGGGCCCTTTCATCGCTATCAACACGGCGGCCATCCCGAAAGACCTGCTAGAAAGTGAACTCTTCGGCCACGAGCGCGGCGCCTTCACCGGCGCGCAGACCACCCGCCGCGGCCGCTTTGAGCAAGCCGACGGGGGCACGCTGTTTCTGGACGA
>JAYVBO010000415.1:0-7239 GCA_043750435.1 Betaproteobacteria bacterium
GCGATGGACCGCGACTCCGACCGCTGCGCGCTGGAGCTGGCCGACGCCCGCATGGACGTGCTGGGCTACGCCTGCCTGGTGGCCATCATGAGCATGGGCAATGGATACCACCGGGTCAGCGAAAAGAGGCTGCACGAGCGCACCGTGGAAGCCGGCGGCCCGGCGCCTGTCGTCACCAGCGCCGGCGCCCTGGTTGACGGCCTGAAGTCCCTGGGCGCCAAGCGCGTCGCCATCCTCACACCTTATATGAAGCCGCTGACGCAACTCGTCATCGACTACATCGAAGCGGAAGGCATCGAAGTGGTGGACAGCCTGTCGCTGGAGATCGCCGACAACCTGGAAGTGGGTCGGCAAGATCCGCTGGCGCCCATCGAGCTGACCCGGCGGCTGAACACGAAGAACGTGGATGTGGTCGTCGCTTCGGCCTGCGTGCAGATGCCCTCGCTGGGCTCGATACAGGCCATCGAAGACCGTGTGGGCGTGCCGGTGGTGTCCTCGGCGGTGTGCACCACTTTCATGATGTTGCGCAAGCTGGGGCTGACCACGGGCATACCGGGTTACGGCTCGCTGCTATCCGGCCGATACTGACCCCCGAGCTTCGCCGCTGACCCCCACAACAACAGAGACAACCATGACCACCAACACCATCAACACCGCCCGCCGCACCTTCGTCACCGGCCTGGCCGCCGCGCCCTCGCTGCTGCTGCCCGCCGGCTACGCCAGCGCCGCTGAACCGCTGAAGATCTCGCACCAGTTCCCCGGCGGCTCCGACAAGGAAGGCGACTTCCGCCACCGTCTGTGCGTGAAGTTCGCCGACGCGCTGGACAAGCGCAGCAACGGCGCGTTGAAGGCCAACGTCTACCCGGGTTCTTCGCTGATGAAGGTCAACGCGCAGTTCAGCGCCGCGCGCAAGGGCGCGCTGGACATGACGCTGATCCCGCTGCCCTACGCCGGCGGCGAGGTGCCTGAGCTGAACATTGCGCTGATGCCCGGCCTGGTCACCAGCTACGAGCAGGGCTACAAGTGGAAGACGGCGGAGGTCGGCAAGGCGCTGACCGACCTGCTGGCCGACAAGGGCCTGATCATCGTGACCTGGATCTGGCAGGCCGGTGGCGCCGCCAGCCGCAGCGTGCCCATCATCGGGCCGGAAGACGTCAAGGGCCTGAAATTCCGCGGCGGCAGCCGCGAGATGGACCTGGTAGCCAAGGCCGCCGGTGCGACCACGCTGTCGCTGCCGTCGAATGAAACCTATGCCGCGATGCAGACCGGTGCGGTGGACGTCGTCACCACCTCGGCCACCAGCCTGATCAGTTTCCGCCTGCAGGAAGTCAGCAAGCACCTGACCATCAGCAAGACCGGCAAGAGCTACTGGTTCATGCTGGAACCGCTGCTGATGAGCAAGGCCATCTTCGACAAGTTGCCGAAAGACCAGCAGGCGCTGATCATGACCGTGGGCGCCGAAATGGAGAAGTTCGCATTGGACGGCGCCCGCGCCGACGACGCGCAGGTGGCCGACGCATACATCAAGGCCGGCGCCAAGGTTTACGACCTGCCCGACGCAGCGCTGGCCAAGTGGGTGGCGCTGGCGCGCACCTCGGCGTGGAAAGACTACGCCGAGAAGAACGAAGGCAGTGCCAAGCTGCTGAAGATGGCCGAAAAAGTGACGGCCTGATCGAGACCGCGCCACCATGAGCCACGGTTTCGAAATGCCCGGCGCCACGCCACCCGTGGAGCCCCCCGGCCACCCGCTGGTGGCCGCGCTGGACCGCGCCATGCGAGCCCTGAACGGCGCGGTGATGGTGCCCTGCATGCTGGCGGTCTTCCTGGCCGCCGCCATCCTGACCTACAGCGTGGCGGCGCGCTACTTCTTCAAGATCCCCACCGAGTGGCAGGACGAGACGGCCGTCTTCCTGCTCATCGGCGCCACGTTCTTCTCTGGCGCCTACGTGCAGTCCTATCGCGGGCATGTCGGCGTGGAAGCCATCGCCGGCCTGCTGTCGCCGCGCATGAACCGGCTGCGGATGATGTTCGTCGAGACCATCAGCTGCGCCTTCTGCGCCTTCTTCGCCTGGAAGTCGTGGACGCTGTTCCGCGAAGCCCTGCATGAAGGCCACAGCAGCAACAGCACCTGGGGCCCGCCGATGTGGATCCCCTACGGCATCATGGCCTTGGGCATGACGCTGCTGGCGCTGCAATTGCTGCTGGAAGTGATCGCACGTTTCGTCAACAAGGGGACGTACAAGTGAGCGGCGCCAGCATCGGAATCGCCTTCGGCCTCATCACCCTGCTGGTGATGTTCTCGGGCATGCCCATCGCCTTCGGGCTGGGCTCGGTGGCTGTCGGCTTCATGTATTTCTTCATGCCCGCGTCGGCGCTCGACACGGTCACGCAGAACGTCTACGAAGAGATGGCCAGCATCACGCTGCTGTCGATCCCTTTGTTCATCTTGAAGGGCGCGGCCATCGGCAAGAGCCCGGCCGGCAAAGACCTGTATTCGGCCATGCACGCCTGGATGAGCCGGGTGCCGGGTGGCCTGGGCATTGCCAACGTGTTCGCCTGCGCGCTGTTCGCGGCCATGTCGGGCAGCAGCCCGGCCACCTGTTCGGCCATCGGCAGCGCCGGCATCCCCGAGATGCGCATGCGCGGCTACTCGCCGGGCTTTGCGGCCGGCATCATCGCGGCCGGTGGCACGCTGGGCATCCTGCTGCCGCCGTCGATCACGATGATCCTGTATGCCGTGGCCGCCGAGCAGTCGCTGGGCCGGCTCTTCCTGGCCGGCATCGGGCCGGGCGTGATGCTGGTGGCGCTGTTCGCTGGCTACGCGGTCTTCCGCTATCGCAAGGAGCACGCGGCGGCCCTGGTGGCCTACGCGGCGGGTGGCATCACCAAGAGCGCGCTGCTCGACGACCACGTCTACACCATGGCCGAAAAGGTCGAGATGCTGCCCCGCGTGCTGCCCTTCGTGGTGCTGCTGATCGGCGTGATGGTGGCGCTGTACGGCGGCTACGCCACGCCTTCGGAAACCGCCGGCCTGGGCGGCATCCTGGCGCTGGTCCTGATCGCCGTGGTCTACGCCATCCGCAAGCCCAAGCAACTGGTGCCCATCCTGAGCAGCACCATCAAGGAAAGCACGATGCTGATGTTCATCATCGGCATGTCGCTGCTGTACTCCTACGTGATGAGTTCGCTGCACATCTCGCAGGATGCGGCCAATTCGGTGGTCGCGATGCACCTGCCGAAATGGGTGCTGCTGGCGGCGATATTGGGCATGGTCGTCGTGCTGGGTTTCTTCCTGCCGCCGGTGTCGATCATCCTGATGACCGCGCCCATCGTGCTGCCGCCGCTGAAGGCCGCCGGCTTCGACCTGATCTGGTTCGGCGTGGTGATGACCATCGTGATGGAGATGGGCCTGATCCATCCGCCGGTGGGCCTGAACATCTTCGTCATCAAGAACATCGCGCCCGACATTCCGCTGAAAGATGTGATCTGGGGCGTGATGCCTTTCGTCGGTCTGATGTTCGTCGCCATCATCCTGATGTGTTTCTTCCCGGGCATCGCCACCGGTTTGCCGGACCTGGTGATGGGCGCGCCGAAATGAGGGCCGCGTGAACGCCCCGCTCGTCTGGGACACGCAGCGCCGCTCGCGCGCCGCGCGCCTGGAGCGGGCGCGGCGCGTCACGCCCGGCAAGCAGGTTGAAGCGGGCCACATCGGCGCGCTGCTGCAGGCCGTCATCGAAAGCGGCGACCGCGTCTGCCTGGAAGGCAACAACCAGAAGCAGGCCGACTTCCTGGCCCGCGCGCTGACCGCGCTGGACCCGGCTGCCGTGCACGACCTGCACATGGTGCAGTCGGTGCTGGCCCTGCCCGAACACCTGGACGTGTTCGAGAACGGCATCGCCAGCCGGTTGGACTTCAGCTTCTCGGGCCCGCAGGGCGCGCGCCTGGCGCAACTGGTCAGCGGCGGGCGCATCGCCATCGGCGCCATCCACACCTACCTGGAACTGTTCGCGCGCTACTTCGTCGACCTGACACCGAATGTCGCGCTGATCTGCGCGCAAGCCGCTGACCGCGAGGGCAACCTCTACACCGGCGCCAACACCGAAGACACGCCGGCCATCGTCGAGGCCACCGCCTTCAAGAGCGGCATCGTCATCGCGCAGGTCAACGAAATCGTTGACGTGCTGCCCCGCGTGGACGTGCCGGCGGGCTGGGTCGATTTCGTCGTGCAGAGCCCACAGCCCCACTTCATCGAACCGCTGTTCACGCGCGACCCGGCGCAGATCAGCGAGATTCAGGTGCTGATGGCCATGATGGCCATCAAGGGCATCTACGCCGACTACGGCGTGCAGCGCCTGAACCACGGCATCGGCTTCGACACCGCGGCCATCGAGTTGCTGCTGCCGACCTACGGCGAGTCACTCGGCCTGCGCGGAAAAATCTGCCAGCACTGGGCGCTGAACCCGCACCCGGCTTTGATTCCGGCCATCGAAGCCGGCTGGGTGAAAAGCGTGCACAGCTTCGGCTCGGAACTGGGCATGGAGGCCTACATCCGCGCGCGGCCCGATGTCTTCTTCACCGGCGCCGACGGTTCCATGCGCAGCAACCGCGCGATGTGCCAGGCGGCCGGGCACTACGCCTGCGACCTGTTCATCGGCAGCACGCTGCAGATCGACCTGGCCGCCAACAGCAGCACCGCCACGCTGGGCCGCATCGCCGGCTTCGGCGGCGCGCCCAACATGGGCGCCGACGCGCGTGGCCGGCGCCACGCCAGCCCGGCCTGGCTGAAGGCCGGGCAGCAGGCGCGGGACGGTTTGAAAGGCGCGCGCGGCACACCGCGCGGGCAGAAGCTGGTGGTGCAGATGGTCGAGACCTTCCGCGAACACATGCAACCGGCTTTCGTCGAAACCCTGGACGCCTGGACGCTGGCCGAGCAGGCGAAGATGCCGCTGCCGCCGATCATGATTTACGGCGACGACGTGACGCACATCCTGACCGAGGAGGGCATCGCCAACCTGCTGCTGTGCCGCAGCGACGAGGAGCGCGAACAGGCCGTGCGCGGCGTGGCCGGCTACACGGCGGTCGGCCTGGGCCGCGACCGCGTGATGGTGGAAAACCTGCGCGACCGCGGCGTCATTCAGCGGCCCGAAGACATCGGTGTCGACCCGCGCCTGGCCACACGCAACCTGCTGGCGGCGCGCAGCATGCGCGACCTTGTCGATGCATCGGGCGGGCTGTACGCGCCGCCCGGTCGCTTCCGCAACTGGTGAAGGCGTATGGGTGAAAGCCTCGCGATGAACATGTCCGCAGAATTGGAAAACCTGACGTTTGAATTCCCTGGCACACAAGCCGCCGCTGGCTTCGCGCCGGTGCTGGTCGGCGTGGTGGGTTCGGGCAACCTGGAAGTGCTGCTGGAAGCCAGCGCAGAACTTCAGCGCAAGGCCACCTGCCGCTTCGATGTGCAGACCTCGGCGCGCGGCTTCGGCGCCATCTGGCAAGCCGTCTGCCGCGACTTCCACCAGCGCCACCCGCTGGCCGGTGTGCGCGTGTCCATCCACGACATGGGCGCTACGCCCGCCGTGGTCAGCCTGCGCCTGGCGCAGGCCGCTGCCGAGATCCTTCCATGAACACCGCCCTGAGTTATGCCGAATGCAGCGCACGCGAACGCATCGCCGCGCTGTTCGACGCCGGCAGCTTCCACGAATGGCTGGCGCCCAGCGCCCGCGTGATGAGCCCGCACCTGGCGCAACTGGGCGTGCCGGCGGCTTTCGATGACGGCGTGGCGGTGGGCCGCGCGCTGCTGGGCGGCCACCCGGTTTTCGTCGCCGCGCAGGAAGGCGAATTCATGGGCGGTGGCGTGGGTGAGGTGCACGGCGCCAAGCTGGTCGGGCTGTTCCAGCGCGCCTTGCACGACCAACCCGAAGCCGTGCTGCTGCTGGCCGAATCGGGCGGAGTGCGCCTGCACGAAGCCAACGCCGGTTTGATTGCGGTCAGCGAAGTGATGCGCGCCCTGCTCGATGTGCGCAACGCCGGCATCCCGGTCATCGTGCTGGTCGGCGGGCGCAACGGCTGCTTCGGCGGCATGGGCATCGTGGCGCGCTGCGCCGACCACCTGGTCATCAGCGACATCGGCCGGCTGGCCATGTCCGGGCCCGAGGTCATCGAGGCCAGCCACGGCGTCGAGGAATTCGACGCACGCGACCGCGCGCTGGTCTGGCGCACCACCGGCGGCAAACACCGCTACCTGCTGGGCGACGCCGACCAGATCGTGGCCGACGAGGTGCCCGCCTTTCGCGACGCGGCGATCCGCGCCCTGGGCGCCAGCCAGCCCTTGGCGCTGGCCGGTTTGCAGGCCGAGCACCGGATGCTGGCGCAGCGCCTGGCCGATGGCGTGGGCGCCGAAGATGCGGTGGATTTGTGGCAGCACATCGGCGTGCAAAACGCGGCGCAAGTGCCCGACCTGAACGCAGCGCAAGTTCGTGAATTGCGGCACCCCCAGGAGGCAGCGACATGATCTGGCCCGACGTTGTCAGCCAACTCTTCGGCGACGCTACGAGCGTTGGTGCCGATGGCGATTTCCTCAGCGGCAGCGCGGTGCTGGACGGGCAGACGATCACCGTCGTCGGCACCACCCACCACGCGTCCATCGGCTACGCGCTGGCGCTGCGCCAGGCCGCGGTGGTGCTGGACACCGTGGCACAGCACCCGGGCCGGCCCATCCTGCTGCTCATCGACACCCAGGGCCAGCAACTGCGCCGCCACGACGAACTGCTGGGCATCAACCGCGCCATGGCCCATCTGGGCTGCTGCATCGACCTGGCGCGGCGCCAGGGCCACCGCGTCATCGGCCTGGTGTACGACCAGGCGCTGTCGGGCGGCTTCATCACCACGGGCTTGATTGCCGACGCCTGCTACGCCCTGCCCGACGCCGAAATCCGCGTGATGCGCATCCCGGCCATGGCGCGGGTGACCAAGCTGCCCGTTGCGCGTTTGACGGCGTTGTCGCTGACCAACCCGGTGTTCGCGCCGGGCGTTGAAAACTATGTGCGCATGGGCGGCGTGCGGGGCTTGTGGGGCACGACCGATCAGCCCGACCTGGCGGCCGGCCTGCGCATGGCCTTGGCCGACGCGGACACCGCCGACACCCGCGCTGCCGATGGCCGCGCACGCGGTGGCCGGCTGATGGCGGCCGACGTGGCGCAGCAGGTGCGGGCTGCGGCCTGAAGCAGACGACAGGCCGGC
>JAYVBO010000416.1:0-3109 GCA_043750435.1 Betaproteobacteria bacterium
TCCCACCTGGGCGACTTCATCGAGGACACCAACAACGTGGCGCCGGTGGACGCCGCCATGCAGGCCGGCCTGCGCGATGTGGTGAAAGACATCCTCGACAGCCTGACGCCGCGTGAAGCCAAGGTGCTGCGTATGCGCTTCGGCATCGAAATGTCCACCGACCACACGCTGGAAGAAGTCGGCAAGCAGTTCGACGTGACGCGTGAGCGCATCCGCCAGATTGAAGCCAAGGCCATCCGCAAGCTCAAGCATCCGAGTCGTTCGGACAAGCTGCGCACCTACCTGGACAATCTGTAATCGGCGGCGTGTTGCGGGTAGGCGCGGGCTTGTGACTGACGCGGCCACTACACTTCTGGCGCCATGACCCGCATCTCTGACCGCACCGTTCTGTTCGCCGATCTGCGCGGCAGCACGGCGCTGTACGAAACCCTGGGCAACGCCGAGGCCACTTCGGTGGTGACGCACTGCGTGAACGCGCTGGCGGCTCCTGTCAACGGCAATAGCGGGCATGTCGTCAAGACCCTGGGTGACGGCCTGATGGCCGTTTTCGATGCGCCCATGCCGGCGGTGCAGGCCTCGATGCAGATGCACGACCTGCTTGACGCCATGGTGACGCGCGGCAGCGAACGCGGCGCCTCTTCAGGCCTGCGCGGCCTGCGGATGCAAGTGGGCCTGGCACGAGGCGAAGTGGTGGAAATGGCCGGCGATTGTTTCGGGGATGCCGTGAATGTCGCGGCCCGTTTGCTGGACCACGCCGGCGACAACGAAACCCTGGTCACCGTGGACGTCTTGCAAGGCCTGACGCTGGACATGCGCTCGCGCTTTCGCAGCCTGGACAAACTGGTCTTGCGCGGCCGCGCGGAACCCGTGCAAGTGCATGTGATGGGTGGCCGGCGCGGTGCCAACAGCGAGATGGCAGTGACCCAGTTCGGCGACGTGGGCGACCTGCAGGAACCCGACGGCCTGCGCTTGATATGGGGTGGCCAGCACCTGGTCTTTGCCAGCGCGCAGATGCCGGTGGTGCTGGGCCGCAGCCCGCAAGCCGCCTTCTGCGTGGACGACTCGCGGGTTTCGCGTTCACACGCCCGGGTCGACTGGCACAGCGGCAGTTTTCAGCTGGCCGACCTCAGCTACAACGGCACCTATGTGCGCTTCAACGATGGCGAAATCGTCAGCCTGCGGCGCGGCAGTTGCACTCTGCACGGCAGCGGCAGCATCGGCCTGGGCGGCTCGCCCAGTGACCCGGCATCGGCCTGCGTCAGCTTCGACGTCCTGCGTTTCGCCGACACCCAGCCGCAACCGCTTCTGCCATTGCGCTGACATGCGTGTGCTCTACGTCGACGACGACCGCGTCAATACGCTGCTGTTCGTGGAGACCTGTCGCTTCGCGCCGGGGGTGGAGGTGGAAACGGCGCTGACGGGCGCCGAGGCGATGGACATCGTCAGCACCTGGATACCCGATTTGCTGGTCATCGACCTGCACCTGCCCGACACCAATGGCTACGCATTGCTGCCCGCCCTGCGCACCGGCCTGTCGGCGCCCACCCTGCCCGCTTTCCTGTGCACCGCCGACGAGGAAGGACGCGTGGCCGGCCCGGCACGCGAGGCGGGCTTCGACGGCTGCTGGGCCAAACCGGTCGATCTGACCGTGGTCTTGAAAGAACTGGCCTTGCGCAGCGCCAGCCTCGACACCCCGCTATGACCTTCAAGACCGAACCCGCCTACCGCCACGGACGGGCCCCGAAGACCGCCGTGCTAATGGTCAACTTGGGCACACCCGACGAAGCCACCGCGCCGGCCCTGCGCCGCTACCTGGCTGAATTCCTGAGCGACCCACGGGTGGTGGAAATTCCGCGGGTGCTGTGGTGGCTCATCCTGCACGGCATCATCTTGCGCACCCGCCCGGCCAAGTCGGCTGCCAAGTACGCAACGGTTTGGATGGAAGGCGGTTCGCCGCTGGCGGTGTGGACCCAACGCCAGGCTGCCGGTGTGGCACAGGCCCTGGCCGCCGCCGGTCACCAGGTGCTGGTGCGTCATGCCATGCGCTACGGCAACCCGGGCCTGCCGGCCGTGCTGGACGCCCTGCGGGCCGAGGGCGCCACCCGCGTGCTGGTGCTGCCGCTCTACCCGCAGTACGCGGCCGCCACGACGGCCAGCGTGAACGACAAGGTGATGCAGTGGGCGCAGCGCACGCGGCGCATGCCCGAGCTGCGCTTCATCAGCGAATACCACGACGACCCGGGCTATATCAACGCCCTGGCCCTGCGCCTGCAGCAGCACTGGCAAACCCACGGCCGCAGCGAAAAGCTGGTGCTCAGCTTCCACGGTGTGCCCGAACGTTCGCTGCACCTGGGCGACCCCTACCACTGCCATTGCCACAAGACGGCGCGCCTCTTGGCCGACCGGCTGGGCCTGCCACGCGATGAGGTGCTGGTGACCTTCCAGAGCCGCTTTGGCAAGGCCAAGTGGCTGCAGCCCTACACCGAGCCCACGCTGCGCGCACTGGCCGAACAGGGCGTGAAGGCTGTGGACGTGATGTGCCCCGGTTTTTTGGCCGACTGCCTGGAAACACTGGAAGAGATCGCCCAGGAAGCGCGTGACGCCTTCCTGGCGGCCGGCGGCACCACCTTCCACTACGTGCCCTGCCTGAACGACATGCCGGCCTGGACGGATGCCCTGGCCGCACTGGCGGCGCAACACTTGCAAGGCTGGCCGACGCAGGCGGCGCCTGACACCCAGGCGTTGGCGCAACAGCGCACGCTGGCCCTTGCGATGGGCGCCCACGACTGAAGCTAAGTTGGCCGCCCTGCCCAGGGGCCGCCGACACCCTGAACGGATCCCATGACCGACGACCTTCGCGTGCGCCTGGACAAATGGCTGTGGGCTGCGCGTTTCTTCAAGACCCGCGCGCTGGCGTCTGAAGAAATCGGCCGGGGCCGGGTCAGCATCAACGGTCAGGTGGCCAAGGCCTCCCGCGAGCCCAAGCTGGGGGATCTGGTTCACCTGCGCCAGGGCACGGTGCAGCGCACGGTGCAGGTGCTGGGCCTGAGCAATGCACGCGGGCCGGCGCCCGCTGCCCAGGCGCTCTATGCCGAAACGCCCGAGAGCA
>JAYVBO010000417.1:0-3096 GCA_043750435.1 Betaproteobacteria bacterium
GGCACCTGGGCGCAGAAGGACAAGACCTGGCCCGACTTCCCGGCCTTTGCCGCGCAAGTGCTGCCCCGCCACGGGCGCCGCGTGGTGGTCTGCCCCGGCCCGGGCGAAGAAGCCGTCGCCCAGGAACACTTCAGCTCGGCCACGGTGTTGAACGACGTCAACCTGGGCACTTACGCGGCGCTGCTGCAAGAGGCCGCGCTGATGGTCGCCAACGACACCGGCCCGGGCCACATGGCGGCCGCCGTGGGCACGCCGCTGGTGTCGGTGCTGGGGCCCAGCGACCCGGCCCTGTGGCGCGCCTGGGGGCCGGCGGTGCAGCTGGTTCAAGGCACGGCCGGTTGGCCCACAGCCGACGCGGTCAACCTGGCCGTGCAGCGCGCTTTGACGACAGACTGAAGGCGCCGCATCCCCCGTCCGGGGGCACCCGCCGGCCCGTCTGCCGGGGGAATGACGGCAGGGCCTGGGGCTCGAAGAATGCGATCCAGCCCGACGCACTTTCCTTGCAGCGACGGGCTGAATGCAGTCCCCCAACGTCACCCTTCAACCGTCAGGAGAATCACCATGTTCCGTCACCTCATTGCCGTCTTGCTCGCCGCCTTCGCGCTGAACGCCTTTGCCGCCGCCGATGCCAACAAGGCCAGCCGCGCCGAACTCGAAACCGTCAAGGGCATAGGCCCGGGCTTGTCGGGCAAGATCATCAAGGCCCGTGAAACCGGGCAGTTCAAGAACTGGGGTGACCTGGTCGAACGCGTCGGCGGCATCGGCGCCGGCAACGCGCCCAAGCTGTCGCAAGCCGGGCTGACCGTGGCCGGTTCGACCTACGACGGCTCGGCCACCGCGCCGGCCAAAGCTGGCAAGGCCGGCAAGACGGCCAAAGCGGCCGCCGACGGCAGCCCGGAAAAGATGGGCAAGAAGGCCAAGAAGACCGCCGAAGCGGCTTGATGCAGCCGCCGCGCGGGCCCCGCGCTCAGGGCAGCGCGAGGTCCAGCGCGGCGCGGCTGGTGTTGGCGAAATCCGACCCGGCGGGCCGCGCAGGCCGCGCCACATCCCAGCCGAAGAAGCGCAACACCTCGGACTGGCGGGCGTCGGTGTCGGCCTCACCCAAGGCCATCAGTTCGCGGGTATAAGGCGCTTCGAACAGCAGGTAGCTGGCCAGCGCTGCGCCGCGCGCCTGTTCACCGCTGCCGCCCACGCCCACCCCGCGCAGCAAAGCCCGCACCGGCGCCGGCAAGGCACCGAGGTGGCGCGCCGCGATGTCGTCCAGGCGCTGCGTGGGCGCAATCACCAAAGCTTCCAGCGGCCGCAAGTCGGTGTCATTCAACACCGTGCTGGGCAGCAGGGCCAAGGTGCGGTTGATGCGGCGCATGCGCTCGACGTCCACCGCCAGCGCATCCAGAAAAATGCTGGACATGGCGTGGCCGGCAATCTGCGCCAGGTTGGGGTAGCCGGCGTCGGCCACCACCCGCCCGGTGGGCTCGTGCAGGCGGCCGGCGCCGATGATCAACAGGCGTTGCGCACCCAGGTGGATGGCCGGCGACAGCGGTGCCGTCTGGCGCATCGAGCCATCACCAAACCAGCCATGCTGGCCGGCGGTGGTCAGCGCCGTGGCCGGGAACACGAAAGGAATGGCCGACGAGGCCAGCAGATGCGGTTGCGTGATGGGCCCGGCCAGCGCCAGACGCTGCGAACGCCGCCACGGGCTGATGGGCGCCGCGCTGTCGTAGAAGGTGCAGTGTTCGCCGCTGGTGTAGCTGGACGCCGTGACGGCCACCGCGTGCAGATGGCCCTGGCGGAACATGGCGGGCATGCGTTCCAGCGGCACCATCTGTTCCAGCAACTGCTGCAGCGGCGCGTTGTCCAGCAGCGACTTGGGCCGCGCGCGCCGCCAGCGGGCAATCACCCAACCCACCGAGACCATGGTCAGCCACTGGGCACCGCTGCGGATGACGCCCAGCGAATCGGCACGGTAGACCTGGTCGGCACTGAAGTTTTCCCAAACCTGGGCGATGGATTCGACGGCTTCGTCGTAGCGGTCGGCATGGGTGGCCAGGGCCATGGCGTTGAGTGCGCCGGCCGAGGTGCCACAGATCACGCCGAAAGGATTGGGTAGGTGCGACGCCGTGCCCAGCGCCTGGCGTCGCAGGCGGCTGATGGCGCGCAACACGCCCACCTGGTAGGCCGCGCGCGCACCGCCCCCGCTGAGAACCAGGGCCGTGAGCGGGGCTTCGTACATGCTTGAACTCTAGGCCTCAGGCTGCGCTGCCCGTCACCCGGTAAGCCGGCCCTTTCGCCGCCATTTCACGCTGCCGGCGCCTCAGTCGTAAACGATCTTCGCCACGCCGCCGTGGGCGATGCTGCGCCAGCGGCCCAGTGCCTCGTCGCAGGGCCAGAAACGCGCGTCGTCGCCCAGTTCGATCTCGGCCGTGGCGGTGCCGCGCTGCACGCGCAGGCGTATGGCCAGGCCCTGCTGCAAGTCGCCGTGTTCGGTGACCACACGCTTGGCGGGCCACAGGCGCAGCACGTCGGCCACCGGCGGCGAACTGCCGTTGATGTCCACCGCGATGTAACGCCCGAAGCGCGCCCGCGCCGCCGCCAGGTCCCAGACCTGCAGCACGTTCAGGCGCACGCCGCCCGTGAAGCGGTCTTGCTGCAACTTGCCCTGCAGGATGACCAGTTGGTCTTCCACCAACAGCTCGCGCTGGTGGGCAATGAGCTCGTCATTCACCACCGCTTCGACGGCCTCGCTGCCGTCGTCCAGCTTGAAGATCAAGACCTTGCCGCGCTGGCCGTTGACGCTGCGCGCGTCGGTGACGATGCCGGCCATCACCTGCAATTCACCCGGCCCGCGGCGGGCGGCGGCGGCTGCAGCCAGTTCGGCCAGCGGCGTGCGCGCGATGCGCTGCACTTCATCCCGCCAGGCGTCGAACAGATGGCCCGACAGGAAGTAGCCCAGCGCCGACTTTTCCTGCATCAGGCGTTCGCGCACGTCCCATGGCGGCACGCCCGCCAACGCCGGTTCCTGGGTGCTGCTGCCGTGGCTGTCGCCCATGTCGAACAAACCGCCCTGCAGGGCATTGGCGTCCTGGGTGTCGGCCC
>JAYVBO010000418.1:0-3092 GCA_043750435.1 Betaproteobacteria bacterium
CCTGCGCCGACCCCGGCGCCTTCGTCTATGCGCCGCCAGCGCCGGCGGTTGCAGCTTCCGGTGCCGCACCCGCCGCCGTGACGACCGCCGCCGCCAAGCCGGCCGCAGCGGTGCCGCCCGCCAAGAAGTGAGAAACTGACGCGGTCATGACCGTGCTGCCAGAAACCCGTAGCCAGATCCACACCGACAGCGACGCCCCGCCCCCAGGCTGGCGCCCCGTCAAGGGTGGGCCGCGCCTGACAGCAGCGCGCTGCGAACTGCTGCGCGAGATCACGGTGGTTGACGAATACGGCGCGCAACGCCGCATCCACATTCCCGCCGAGCGGCCGCTGACGGTGTTTGTCGACAAGCGCGAACTGGTCACGCTGATGACGCTGGGCGAGTGCCCGGAATTGCTGGTGCTGGGCTACTTGCACAACCAGCGACTGATCACGGCGGTGCAGGACGTCGAATCCATCACCGTCGACTGGGACGTCGGCGCGGCCGCCGTGCGCACCTACCACGGCGTGCAGGACCTGGCCGCCAAGACGGCACACCGCGTGGTCACCACCGGCTGCGGACAGGGCACGGTCTTCGGTGACGCCATGACCCAGCTGGACAGCGTGACGCTGCCCAGCGCGCAGCAGGCGCGCATCCGCCAGAGCACGCTGCACCGCATGCTGGAAGCCATGCGCCAGCAGGACAGCATCCACCGCAAGGCCGGTTCGGTGCACGGCTGCGCGCTCTTCTGCGGGGCGGAGATGCTGGTCTTCGTTGAAGACGTGGGCCGCCACAACGCCATCGACACCATCGCCGGCTGGATGGCCCTGCACGGCGTGGGCGGCGGCGACAAGGCCTTCTACACAACCGGCCGCTTGACCAGCGAGATGGTGATGAAGGCGGCCCACATGGGCGTGCCCATCATCGTGTCGCGCAATGGCGTGACGGCCATGGGGCATGAGTTGGCCACGCAGCTGGGCATGACGCTGTTCGGCCGCGCCGCCAACCGCCACTTCCTTTGCTACACGGGTGCCGAGCGCTTCGACTCAGAACCCGAACCGCAGCGCCCGCCGGTGCGCGTGGTCGCCGGCAGCTGAGCGACAGTGAGCTGGGGGGCTCACTCTTCCCAGTCGAAACGCCAGAGCGCCAGGCCGGCGAAGGCGGCTGAGAAAGCCAGCAACAATCCCACCGGCAGCACTGCTGCATTGAAGGGCAGGCCGCGCCAGGTCATGGCGTCCAGGCCTTCCACGGCCCAGTAGGTGGGCACGAAGAGCGCGACCTGTTGCAGCCAGGGTGGGAAGATGAAAGTCGGCACCCAGGCGCCACCCAGCATCACCATCAGCAGCGTGGCCAGGATGGCCAGGCCGCGGGTGGCTTCGGGCGTGCGGCCGATGGCGGCGATCAACAGGCCGAAGGTGGCGGTCAGCAGCGAGAAGGCCAGCAACACCGCCACAAAGCCAGCCACGCTGCCTTCGACGCGCACGCCGAAGGCCGTGTAGGCCACGGCGTAGACGCCGGCGAAAACGATCAAGGTGATCAGTGCACCGCTGGCGATACGGCTGCCCAGCAGCGTGGCGCGCGACAGCGGCGCGGCGCGCAGCCGCTGCCACAGCCCCATGCGCCGCATCAGCAGCAGGCCCAGGCCCATGTCCACGCCCATCAGCAGCAGGAACTGCACACCCATGCCGGCGAAGGAATGGGCGTAGCCGTTGTAGTTCGCTTCGAAGCGGCCGGTGGACGCGGTTTCCTTGGTGGTGAAGGGTGCGCTGAAGGCCGGACCGCCTGCCGCCCTCCCAGACAGCCCCCCTGACAGCCCACCCGGCGCGCCGCCCGCCAGGCCGGCCAACACATGCTGCATCAACAGCCCGCGCACCAGGGGCAGGGTGGTGGCGCCCGAGGGCGCGCCGCCCGAGCCGCCGAACAGGCTGCCGAAGAAAGCCGCGATGAAGATGGGCGCGAAGAAACTCATGATGACCGCGCGGCGGTTGGAAAAGTGCAGGACCAGGTCCTTGCGCAGCAGGGCGATGAAAGCGGTCATGGCGGGCTCCGGTGGGTGGCGTTCAGTCGCGCAGCTGGCGGCCGGTCAGCGCCAGGAAGACGCCTTCCAGATTGGCGCGGCCCGAGCTGAAGTGGCGCAGCGGCAGGCCAGCGGCCGCCACGGCCTGCAGCACGCGGGCTGCGTCGCGCGTCAGGTCGTCCAGCGCCACGGTCAGCCGTTCGCCGACCTGCTGCACCTGGTGCACGCCAGGCAGGGCTTGCAGGGTCTGCAAGACAGCGGGCGTGAGGGTGGAGTCGCCGCCTGCGATGTCCAACTGCAGGCTGTGGGTGGCCGGCAGGCGGCGGTACAGCTCGGGCAGCGTGCCGTCGGCCACCACGCGGCCGTGGTCGATGATGACCACGCGGTCGGCCAGGCGCTCGGCCTCTTCCATGTAGTGCGTGGTGTAGACCAGGGCCTTGCCGGCGCGCTTCAGGGCTTCCAGCTGGTCGAAGATGGCGTTGCGGCTTTGCGGGTCGACGCCGGCGGTGGGCTCGTCCAGCAAGATCAGTTCGGGGTCGTGGACCAGCGCGCAGGCGATGTTCAAACGCCGCTTCATGCCGCCGCTGAAGGTGGCGGGTTTGTCGTGCGCGCGGTCGGCCAGACCGACCTGGGCCAGCACCTCGGCGGCGCGCGCTTTCAGCGTGGCGCGGGGCAGGTCGTACAGCGCGCCGAAGAGTTCGACGTTGGCCTGCGCGCTGAGCTCTTCAAAGATCGCCAGCTCTTGCGGCACCAGCCCGATGCGCCGTTTGCAGGCCGCGCCGTTGCCGGCCAGCGCCACGCCACCGACGCGCACCGTGCCGGCGTCAGCGGCGGTCAGCCCGCTGATCATGGCCACCGTGGTCGACTTGCCGGCGCCGTTGGGCCCCAGCAAGGCCAGCACGCTACCGGCGCGCACCGACAGCGACACGCCGTCGACGGCCAGGCGCGTGCCGTAGCGCTTGCGCAGGTCGCGGACTTCCAGCAGATCGGCCATGCAGCATTCCCCCGGCGTTGAATGCCGCCATCCTAGGTGGCGCGTCGGGTGCTGCGGCAGGCGCTGCGACGGGGCGCCCGCCTGGGTCGCGAAACGGCCCCA
>JAYVBO010000419.1:0-3091 GCA_043750435.1 Betaproteobacteria bacterium
GTTCGCGGCGCTGCTGTCGGATGGCGCCGCAGGCTACGACACGTCGTCTTCGACACCGCGCCGACGGGCCACACCCTGCGGCTGCTCAGCCTGCCCAAGGCCTGGACCGGGTTTCTGGACGGCAACGACCGCGGCGCTTCCTGCCTGGGGCCGCACTCGGGCCTGAAGATGCAAGAGCTGCGCTTCAAGGCGGCACTCGACGCCCTGAGCGACGCGGCCCAGACCACGGTGGTTCTGGTGACCCGGCCCGACCAGGGCGCCATCGCCGAAGCCGCGCACACGGCCATCGAATTGCGCGCGCTGGGCTTGAGCAACCAGCGGCTGGCCGTCAACGGCGTGTTCCACGCCACGCTGCGCAGCGACGCGGTGGCCTGTGCCATCGAAGACCTGGGGCAGCAGGCGCTGGACGCCATGCCGGCAGCGCTGCGCGCACTGCCGCAAGACCACGGTAGCCGCCGCGCTGGCCTTGGGGCTGGTCCAGCGAGGCAAGACCGTGCACCTGAGCACCACCGATCCGGCCGCCCATCTGGCTGGAACCTTGAACGGCGAGGTGCCGGGTCTGACCCTGAGCCGCATCGACCCCAAGCTGGAAACGCAGCGCTACATCGCCAAGATCATGGCCGCCAAATCGGCCAAGCTGGACGCCGCTGAACAGGCGCTGCTGCTGGAAGACCTGCAGTCGCCCTGCACCGAAGAGGTGGCCGTCTTTCATGCTTTTTCGCGCATCGTCAGCGAAGCGCGCAGCGCCTTTGTCGTGCTGGACACGGCGCCCACCGGGCATTCGATGCTGCTGCACGCGCTGGCCTGGCTGACCGTGCCACCCATCGGCCACGCCGAACTGTCCAAGCTGGTCAGCAAACCGCCTGCTGCTGCGGCTGCTTGAGACAGGCCGGCGCGCTGGTGCGCAGTGCATCCAGGCGCTGCGCCAGCGTGGCCTCGGACAGCGCGCCTATCCGCGTCGCGACCCAGTTGCCCTTGGCGTCGAAGAACAAGGTGGTCGGCAGGGCCGATTCATTGAAAGCCGCGCCGGTCGCGCGCCGGGCGTCCAGCAGCACGTTGCGCAGCGTCAGGCCCTCGCTCTGCAGGTAGCGTGACACCTGTGCAGACCCCTCGCCCTGGTTGACGAACACGAAATTCACCGCTGGGTGGGCCGCCTGCGCTTGCTGCAACAGCGGCATTTCGCGGCGGCAAGGCGGGCACCAGGTGGCCCACAGGTTCACCACCGTCGGCTTGCCGACGTAGCCCGTCAACGCCACGCTGGCCCCATCCAGTGCTGGCAGGCTGATGGCGGGCAGCGGCCTGCCACGCGACTGCGAGAACGCAGCGACCGCCAGTTCGCCGGCCGTCCAAATCAACATCAGCGCCACCGTTGACACCATGACGGGCCGGCGCAGGGCCGTCAGCCGCTGCGACTGGGCCAGGCCGTAGACGATGGCCACCGCGAAGCCGGCCACCGGCTCCCAGCCGCCATCGCGCAGGTCCAGGATGCTGAGTGCGTCGTGCAAATAGGTCCCACGCCACTGCCACACGAAACCCAAGCGCGCGCCCAGCAGCCCCAACAGCAGCATGCGCAGCAGGACCGGCTCCGTGTCAATGCCCGCCCGCCGGCCCAGGCGCTTGCCCAGCCACAGGGCCAGCCCGGCAGCCACCAGAAGCACCAACGGCGCCAGCGGCAAGGCCAAGGGCCCCAATTGAATCGTGGACATCACGGGCGGCGCTGACAGCGCTGCGCCGGGCGGGGGATGGCGGTCGGATGTGAAGGATGCATGCAGGCCCAGGCAAAACGCGCACGGGCGTTCAGCACATTTCAGTCGGAGGGAAAGTCTATGCGCCTGGGCATGGCCTCATTCCCGCCGCTACGCGCCCAGGCCGTACGCCGCCGCCCTGGCTTTGTGCAAGACTGGGTGCCGCATTCCGCGCTACCTGAGGAGCCCACTTTGACCCTACAAAGGAAAGACCAGTGGCCGGCCTTGCTGCCGTGCGCAGCCGCCGCGCAGGCCCTCCGCTTCGCGCTGTGCGCGCTAGCCGTGCTGGCGTCGGCATCGGCCACCGCGCAATCGGCCGCGGCCCTGTACGCTGACGCCGACATCGCAGTGGGCGAAAAATTGCTGCGTGAGCACCGCTGCGACGCCTGCCACAGCCGCAAGTTCGGCGGCGACGGCACGGCCATCTACCGCCCCAAGGGCCGCATCAATACCCCGGGTGCCCTGCGCGGCATGGTGGAAACCTGCAACCTGGAACTCAATCTCACGCTGTTCCCCGATGAGGTCACCTCCATCGCTGCCGTGCTGAACCGCGACCACTACCGGTTCAAGTAAGCCCCCTATGCCGCAAGCTGGTCGCCTTCACCCAACGCTGCGACGGCCTTACCCATCCACACCGCGCGCAAAGCTGCGCACGCCCAAGGAAACATCACCATGACCGCAGCCAACGAAACCGTCCACCTGACCCAGGTGCAGGACTACCAGTTTGACGTGGACTTCGGCACGCCGGGGCCTGCCCTGCGCGCCGACGAGCCACCGCCGCTGGGCCAGGGCCTGGGGCCGTCGCCCGTGCAATTGCTGAGCGCAGCGGTGGGCAACTGCCTCAGCGCTTCGCTGCTGTTTGCGCTGCGCAAGTTCAAGCAAACGCCCGAGCCGCTGTCCTGCGCCATGCAGGCCGAAGTGGGCCGCAATGCAGAAGGCCGCTTGCGCGTGCTGGGCCTGACCGCCAAGCTGACGCTGGGCGTACCCGCCGCCAGCATCGAACACCTGGACCGCGTGCTGGGCGGCTTCGAGGCCTATTGCACCGTGACGCAAAGCGTCAGCGCGGCCATTCCAGTGACGGTGGAAGTCTTTGACTCGCTGGGCACGCGCTTGTCGGCATAAGGGCCCGCCAGCTGGCGGCCGCTGGCCTAGGCTAACGTTCCGTAGCGCCGCATGAACTGGCGGTCGATGTGGTCCTTCCAGCGCCAGACCCAGCGGCCGCTCCACGACCACGCGCCCCAGGTGGCCAGCGCGTAGCGGTCGCCGGTGCTGATGAGGTAGAGCGCACGGGCTTGCGGCGTCCACAACTGAAGTTCACCGGCCATGCAGTAGGCCCGCAGGTTGTG
>JAYVBO010000420.1:0-3078 GCA_043750435.1 Betaproteobacteria bacterium
GCCGTCAACTGGCGACTTGACGGCGCCTTAAGCGCTGGCGCTGGCCAGTTCGGCCAGCGGCCAGCGTGGGCGTATGTCGAAGGCACCGTCGCTGCTGGCGTGGGCCAGACCGGCCTGCCAGCGCAGCGCGGCGGCCAAGGCAATCATGGCGCCGTTGTCGGTGCACAGGGCCAGCGGCGGGTAGTGCACGCGGGCGCCGATTTTCGCGGCGCCCGCGTCCAGCATCTGCCGCAGCCGCAGGTTGGCGCCCACGCCACCGGCCACCACCAGGCGTTGCGTGCCGCTGTCTTTCAGCGCGCGCAGTGACTTGGCCACCAGCACGTCAACGATGGCCGCCTGCGTGCTGGCGGCCAGGTCGGCCTTGGACTGCTCGCAGACGTTGGGCCCCAGCTTGCGAGCTTGCGTCATCACCGCGGTTTTCAGGCCGGCAAAAGAAAAGTCGAGGTTGCCGTTGTGCAGCAGCGGGCGCGGCAAGGCGTATGCCTTGGGGTCGCCGAACTCGGCCATGCGCGCCAGCGCCGGGCCGCCCGGGTAGCCCAGGCCCAATAGCTTGGCGCTCTTGTCGAAGGCTTCGCCGGCGGCGTCGTCGATGGTCTCGCCCAGCAGCGCGTAGCGGCCCACGCCGTCGACCTGCATCAGTTGCGTGTGGCCGCCCGAAACCAGCAGCGCGACGAATGGAAACTGCGGCGCTTCGTCACCCAGAAAGGGCGACAGCAGATGGCCTTCGAGGTGATGGATGCCCAGCGCCGGCTTGCCCAGAGCCGCCGCCAAGGCCACGGCCACGCCCGCGCCGACGAGCAGCGCGCCGGCCAGGCCTGGGCCCCGCGTGTAGGCGATGAGGTCGACATCGGCCAGCGTGCAGCCGGCCTGGGCCAGCACTTCGCGCGTCAGCGGCAGCACGCGGCGGATGTGGTCGCGTGAGGCCAGTTCGGGCACCACGCCACCGTAGGCCGCGTGCATGTCGACCTGGCTGTACAGGGCCTCGCCCAGCAGGCGGGGCGCGCCAACGGCGGCAGCCTCAACCAGGGCCACGCCGGTCTCGTCACAAGACGATTCAAAACCAAGAATTTTCACCGGCGCGAGTGTAGGCGCGCCGCCGTGCACCCAGGCGCGGCGCGAAAGTTGCATGACGTTCTGCATGCCCCTGACCCCAGCCACACGCATCGTCATCGTGGCCGCCGAACCCCTGGAAGGCGAGCCCGACGACGAGGCCATCGCGCTGGAGATGGAGCGCTCGCGCAGCCTGCGCATCGGTTTGCTGGAAGCCGGCTACAACATCGTCGCCGTGCTGCCGGCGGACACCTTTTTGCCCGAGCGGCTGGCGCAGATCCAGCCCGACATGATCATCGTGGACGCCGAGAGCCAGGCGCGCGACACCCTGGAACATGTGGTGATGGCCACGCGCGACGCGCGCCGGCCCATTGTGATGTTCACCGAAGACAGCGACACCAGCCATGTGCGCGCGGCCATCGCTTCGGGCGTCACCGCCTACGTGGTGGCCGGGCTGGCGCCCGAGCGCGTGAAGCCGGTGCTGGAAGTGGCGTTGGCGCGCTTCGAACACGAAGAGTCACTGCGTCAGGAACTGGCCGAGGTGCGCACCCAGCTGTCTGACCGCAAGGCCGTCGACCGCGCCAAGGGCCTGCTGATGCAGCGCCACCAGATCAGCGAGCCCGAGGCCTACACGCGCATCCGCAAGGCCGCGATGGACAAGGGCCTGAAGATGGCCGACATCGCCCAGCGCATCGTCGATGCCGCCGACTTGCTGATGTAGTCCGGCCGCCTGGCAACGCACCAGCGCTGCGCGCCGCACGCCGCCACTTGGTGCAAACCCGCAGACGCGCCCCGACACGAAGCCGAATCCACCCTAAAGCGCTGGCACGCGGTTTGCGTTGTTGGTGAACGAGAGAGATCAAAGCCGATTTCTCGACAGCGTCGGGCTTGCACCATGTGTGTGTGGGTTCGACGGGACAAGGGCGTCCTCACTGATGCGTGCCGTTTGCGGCGCGCTGATGTGTGGACGCCCTTTCGCTTTATCGGCCCTCAAATTGCAAATGACCATGACCTACACACCCACTCCAGGACCCACCGACATGGCACGTCGCACCCTTGTGAAAGCGGCTGCCGCTACCGGCGCCGCCAGCCTCATCCCCGGTTTGCAGGCAGCGGTCTACGCGGCCGGCAGCGACAAGCCGGAGAAGGAAGAAGTGCGCATCGGCTTCATCCCGCTGACCGACTGCGCCAGCGTGGTGATGGCCAGCGTGCTGGGCTTCGACAAGAAATACGGCGTGAAGATCATCCCCACCAAGGAGGCCAGTTGGGCCGGCGTGCGCGACAAGCTGGTCAACGGCGAACTCGACATGGCGCACGTGCTCTACGGCCTGGTTTACGGCGTGCACTTGGGCACCGCCGGCCCCAAGAAGGACATGGCCGTGCTGATGTCCTTGAACAACAACGGCCAGGCCATTTCGCTGTCGAAGACGCTGGCCGACAAAGGCGCAGTGGACGGCCCGTCGCTGGCCAAGGTCATGGCCGCCAACAAGCGCGAATACACCTTCGCAGGCACCTTCCCCACCGGCACCCACGCGATGTGGATGCACTACTGGCTGGCCGCTGCCGGCATCAACCCGCTGTCGGGCGCCAAGCTGATCACGGTGCCGCCGCCGCAGATGGTGGCCAATATGCGCATCGGCAACATGGACGGCTTCTGCGTGGGTGAACCCTGGAACCACCGCGCCATCATGGACGGCGTGGGCATCACCGCCAACACCACCCAGGACATCTGGAAGGACCACCCCGAGAAGGTGCTGGGCACCACCGCCGACTTCGTCAAGAAGTACCCCAACACGGCGCGCGCCGTGATGATGGCCGTGCTGGAAGCCAGCCGCTGGATAGACGCCAGCCTGCAGAACAAGATGAAGATGGCCGAGACGGTGGCCGAGAAGAGCTACATCAACACCAGCGTGGACGTCATCAACGCCCGCATCCTGGGCCGCTACCAAAACGGCGCATCCGGAAAGGACAGCAAGACCTGGGACGACCCCAACCACATGAAGTTCTTCAACGACGGCGCGGTGAACT
>JAYVBO010000421.1:0-3074 GCA_043750435.1 Betaproteobacteria bacterium
CGCAGCAGTTGGGTGTTTTCGCGCACCGAACGCGCGGTGTTGTCACCCGCATTGCGAACGAAATACCCGGCCCAGTTTTCTTCACAGGCGAGGTACGTCCCCCAGGGCGTAACGCCGTGGCCGCAGTTGTTCAACGTGCCGCGGCAAATTGATCCGGTCGGCGAGTACTTCGTCTTCACGAAGCCCGTGCCACGCACCGGTCCCGCGATGTCCATCACCGTGCGGCCGGTGACGCGGCGGTTGTAGCGCGACGGCTTGTGGGTGGCGAACTGGCCGCCAGCCTTGCGCAGCTCGACCACCGAGACGCCGTGCGCGTCCATTTCCTTGACGACTTCAGACTCTGGGCGCGGCGCGGTGGAGGCGCCGAGGTTGGTCTCGCCTTGCGGGTGGAGGAACTGCGCTGTGCCGGTTATGTTCTCGTGGTTGACCGCGAGCAAGCCGCGCTGCGCGCCGTTCGGGTCGCGCACGTCGGCGCTGGCGTGCAGGCCGAAGTAGTTCATGCCGTCGTGGTGGTCGCCCGCGCGGCGCGCGTAGTTGCTTTCGCTGCCGTCGCCAACGTAAGCCGGCACCAGCGGGTCGAGCGAGTCGCCGGTGGCGTAGATCACCGTGGCGGTGTAGCCCGCTGCCACGCTGATGCTGTCGGCAAGCGACTTCGCCACCGGCTGGAAGTCAAGGGTGATCGTCGGGCCAGCGCTGCCGGGGATGATGGCCTGCGCGTCGTCGCTGCCGAGGGCCAGCGAGCCGAAACCGGCGACAGCCATTGCGCCGACGCCGCTCTTCATCACCTGACGACGGCTCAGCCGGGCTGAGACCAGTTCGCTGAAGTGGGTGGCGCTGCTCGGGTTGTTGTCCTGATCGTCGGGGTCGGCGAATGGGATCGGGTTGTTGGTGTTCATGTCCATGTCGTGGCCTTCTGAATGTGTGGGGTTGAGATGGAGCGGGGGTTCAGTCGCGCGACTGGCGGCGCACGGCGACGAAGCCCATCATGAGCAGGCCGGCAAGCAGCATCGCGTAGGTGCCGGGCTCGGGGATCGGTGCCAGCGCCGAGGCGGAGTACACGCCGACGCCGCTGTCGAGGTAGGTGGTGAGCGCGGTGCTGCCGGTGTTGGTGTAGCTCAGAGTCACCGGGCCCGCGTTGGTCAGGTTGTAGATGCCGATGCCGCCCGCTGCGGCCGGGCCGCCGATCTCGTTGTCGCGGGAACCGCCACCGTCCACCGCAAGCAGCCCAGATGCATAGCCATAGAAGTCGGACACGTTGTAGTTGGCCGGGGCCGCGGGGTTCGATCCGTTGACGGCCAGCACCAGCGCACCCTGAAAGGTGACGGTGGCGCCGGCGGCCAGGGTGAAGTAAGAGCGGCTGAAGGCATTGGCCGACGCCGTGCCCGAAGTCGGCACCAGGGCAAAGGCCGACAGGCTGGACAAGACCTGAGTCGAGTTGGAAAAAGTCTGTGCCGTCGCCCCCGTGGTCGGGCCGTTGGTGACCGCGACCGACGCGGGCACCGCAATGCCCACCGCCAGGTCGCTCACCGTGCTGGCCGGGCCGTACGCGGGTGTGAACACCCCGGCCGACTCAGCGTAGCCGGTCAGATCGGCCGACACGACGTCGCTTGTGGCGTAGGACGGCTGTGAAGGATCGCCCGACCACGCGAAGCCGCCGGTGGACAGCACCGAGAACGACAGGAAGGCCGAGGCCGAACTCGCAGCGTTTGCCGAACCACTGGCAAGCGAGATGGCAAGCGACAGCGCACCGTACAGAAGCGTTGGGGAGAGTTTCACGTTAAGCACCCTGCAGTAGAAGTGATGAAAAGTGGACGCCCTGAGCACAGCACGGGCATCCCACACGCGACGGTGGTGAGGCGCCGAGCGAGCTGAACAAGGCGCTCGTGCTCGGGTTCACCCATCAGCGATGATGTTGACCACGCTTCTTGACAGCGCCATGTCTGCACTCGTAGGTCGAACGGTGGCCCCACGCGTCATCAAGACGTCATCAGCCCTTCAATCAAATCATCGCAGGAGGCCACGTGCCGCATCTGTTTCCTGACCGCCGTCAGTTCTTGCACACCGTCGGCAAGGCCGTCATGGTGCCTGCTTGTACCGTGCTGGGCCAGGCCCATGCGACTGCGTCTGTGGTGCCTCGTTTCGATCTCGGCGTCGCCTCCGGCAGCCCCACCGCGCGCAGCGTCGTGCTGTGGACGCGGCTGACCGGTGGTGAACTGCCGCCGCGGGTCGAGGTGCGCTGGGAGCTGGCGCATGACGAGGCTTTCAAGCACATCGTCGCCCGCGGCACCGAGACGGCGGAGGCCGCGTGGGCGCACAGCGTGCACGCCCAGCCACGCGGGCTGGAGGCGGGCCGCTGGTACTGGTACCGCTTCCAGGCGCTGGGCGAGCGCAGCATGGCGGGGCGCACCCGCACCGCGCCGCTGGCCACCTCCGGCGTGACGGCACCCTTGCGTTTCGCCATCGCGAGCTGCCAACGCTACGACGCCGGGCACTATGCCGCCTGGCGCGACGTGGCGCAGCAGAACCTCGATCTGGTGATGTTCCTCGGCGACTACATCTACGAGGGGGCCTCTCGGTCCAACTTACCGCGCCGCCACGAAGGCGGTGAAGCGCGCACGCTAGAGACTTACCGCGCCCGCTACGCCACCTACAAGCGCGACCCGCTGTTGCAAGCCGCACACGCCAGCGCGCCCTGGCTGATGGTCTGGGACGACCACGAGGTCGAGAACGACTACGCCCGGTTGCAGGATCCGCGCTTGGATGCTGACTTCGCGGCGCGGCGCGCGGCCGGCTACCAGGCCTATTGGGAACACATGCCGTTTCCCAATTCGGCACGACCCCGGCTCGACGTGGCCGGTGGCGCGATGCGCATCACCGGGCGGCTGGACTGGGGCACGCTGGCGCGCATCCACCTGCTCGACAACCGCCAGCACCGCGACCCGCAGGTCTGCCCGCGGCCCGGACAGGGCGGCTCCAACACCGTGACGCCTGCCAACTGCCCCGCCCTGCTCGACCCCAGGCGCACCCTGCTCGGCACGGAACAAGAGCGCTGGCTGGCCGACGGCTGGGACCTG
>JAYVBO010000422.1:0-15653 GCA_043750435.1 Betaproteobacteria bacterium
GGCGCGGCAAGTGGTTCGCCATAAATGAAGTCGTCCATGACGACCAAATCGCCGGTTTCCAAGCCGCCCAGTATCTGGTTGCCGGACGTGATGCGAACCCGGCCGACGCGTTCGGTGCTGAACAGCACGCCCACGAAAGACAAGGTTTCATTGCCGATGACCGGCGGCACAAAGTAGGTGCCGAGCGAGATGTTGTTCTGGTCGAAGAACTGCAACGACGTGACCAGGGGCAGATCGACGTCGGTAAACACTGCGCCAAACCCGCTCACGGTGGCGGCCGTCGCCGAGCCGGGAACAAAGAAGTTGACGTCGGTGATGGTGCTGCCCAAAGCGGTGAACAGACGCTGCGCGCTGAAGGTGCTGAACAAGGCCGGATAGCCGGCATTGATGTTGCCGAACTCCACCGCCCCGGCGGCGGCATTGGCACTGACCTGGAAGCCGGCCCCTGGCGTGGAGAACACCACGCCGCGTGGCGAGTTGCTGTTGAAGAAATTGGCCGGCAGGTTGCTGGGTGCGGCCAGCGCGTCGGGCACCCCGTCCCAGTTGATCTCGCGCCGGCCCGAGCCAAAGCTGCCCGCGACGTTGGCGTTCAGCGGCCCCAGGCTGTTGCGATAAGCATCCACAGTGGATTGAATCGCGGCCGGATTGCCACCACCCGCCGAGATGACGATGGGCACGGCCTGGGCGGTGGCGAGCGCGCAAGCGCACAAGGCAAAAGCCGCAATTTTCGTGATCTGCATGCGAGTCTCCCGAAGTTACCTGACGCCCGGGCAACGGCGACAAACCGGCCGTACCGGACCCGCGAAGTGTGCAAGACCTGTTCGCCGTGTGCACCCCACACTCAAGGGGGTCGTCGCGAGTCTGGTCAACAGGGTGCGCGTGCGTACGGGTCGTCAAACCCCAACGCCATCACGATTTCAATTTCGCGCGCTTCCATCACCGCAGCGTCGGCCTCGTCCTCGTGGTCATAACCCTGCGCATGCAGCGTGCCGTGCACCAGCAGGTGGGCGTAATGCGCTTCCAGCGTCAGGCCCTGCGCCAGCGCTTCTTGCGCCACCACGGGCGCGCACAGGATGAGGTCGGCGTTGACCACGGGCTCGTGCGCGTAGTCGAAGGTCAGTACATTGGTCGCGTAGTCTTTCTGCCGGTAGTCGCGGTTCAGCGTGCGGCCTTCCTCAGTACCGACGATGCGCACGGTGATTTCGCCCGGCATTTCCAGCGCCGCGCGCATCCAACGCCGCACCTTGTGGCGCGGCAGCTGGGCGCGGTGCGCGGGGTCGGCGAACTGCAGCGACAGGGTCAGCGCAGGGCGGGCGGCGCGGCTCATCGTGTGTCCCCGGCGTGCCGTCCATCGCGCGCATCGGCGCTGCTGCGGTCGCGTTCGTAGGCCGCCACGATGCGCGCCACCAGCGGATGGCGCACCACATCAGCGCCGCTGAAATGGGTGAAGGCGATGCCATTCACGCCCTGCAGCACCTGCATGGCGTCCAGCAGCCCACTGGGCGTGCCTTTGGGCAAGTCGACCTGGCTGGTGTCGCCGTTGACCACGCAGCGCGTGCCGAAACCGATGCGCGTCAGGAACATCTGCATCTGTTCGCGGGTGGTGTTCTGCGCCTCGTCCAGGATCACGAAAGCATGGTTCAGCGTGCGCCCGCGCATGAAGGCCAGCGGGGCGATTTCGATCAGGCCTTTGTCGAAGGCCTTGGTCACGCGGTCGAAGCCCATCAGGTCGTAGAGCGCGTCATACAGCGGGCGCAGATAGGGGTCGACCTTTTGCGCCAGATCGCCCGGCAGAAAGCCCAGCCGTTCACCGGCTTCCACCGCCGGGCGGGTCAGTACGATGCGCTGCACGCCATGGCGTTCCAGCGCGTCCACCGCGCAAGCCACGGCCAGAAAAGTCTTGCCGGTGCCGGCCGGGCCGATGCCGAAGGTGATGTCGTGGGACAGCATCTGCTGCAGGTACTGCACCTGCTTGGGCGTGCGCCCGCTGAGGTCGGTGTGGCGGGTGTGCAGCACGATGGGCTCGGCGGCAGCATCCGCCATGGCGTCTTGCGGCGCGGCGGGCAAACCGCCGTGGCGTGTGGCCATGAACTTCAACAACGCCAGTTGCAGCGCGCGCTCACCGATGGGCGCGCGGCCCATCTCGTACAGCGCGTCCAGCAGGCGCACGGTGCGTTCCACGCCGTCACGCGGGCCGTCGATGCGGAAGCTGGCGTCGCGGCGCACCAGCAGCACGCCCAGTGCGGCTTCGATGCTGCGCAGGTGGGCGTCCAGCGGGCCGCACAGGTGCGCCAGGCGGCGGTTGTCGGGATGGTCGAAGACGTGGCGTCGGATCACGGGTGTGGGGCCGTCGGTTGGAGGTGCAAAGGATGTGCCGGACAGCACGGCGGCGCATTGTCGCAGCCGACCTCGGGCGCGCTGCGGCACCCGGTCGCCATGCACAATCGGCCGCGTGCAAAGGACCCTGGACTGCTGTCGTGTCATGCTGGCTGCGCTGCTGCTCGGGCTGGCCGCCTGGGCGCCGCCGGTCTACGCACTCTCGCTGGAAATCCGCAGTGCGCTCAGCGCACCGGCGCTGCAAGACGGCGACACCGCCTTCCCGGAGGCGGGCAATGTGGGTCTGGTCCGCCTGCCCGACGAATGGGCGCACAGCCGCCCTGGGCGCGGCGGGCCCATCTGGTACCGCGTGCAGTTCCAGCCCATGGCCGATCTGGCCCACGACGACCTGATGGCGCTGTTCATCGAACACGTTTGCAACAGCGTCGATGTCTACCTGAACGGCCAGTTGGTACACAGCAGCGGACGCATGACCGAGCCGCTGGTCAACAACTGCAACCACCCGCAATTGGTGGCGCTGCCGGCCGCCCTGATCAAGCCCAGCGGCAACCTCATCGACCTGAAGGTGGCCGGCTACAAGCTGGGCGAAGTGGGTTCGCGCCAGCGCGCCGGTGCGCTCTCAGCCTTGCAAGTGGGGCCGCAGTCTGAACTGGCGCTGCGCCACACCCGGTTGACCGCCCTGCAGGTCTGGGCGCCGCAGGCGGTGAGCGCCACGCTGCTGTTGATGGGCGGCTTCATGTTCGTGCTGGGCTTCATCAACCGCCGCGAAAGCCATCTGGCCTATTTCGGCGCGCTGTCCGTGGGTTGGGCGCTGATCGACGCCCGCCTGTGGCTGCGCAGCGTACCGGTGTTGCATCTGGGCCATTCGGCCACTGAGTTCTTGCTCTGCGTCATGCTGGGCTTCATCACTTGGGCGGCGGTGCAGTTCTTGTTGCGTTACGCCCGCACCCGTCACCGCACGGTGGACGTCGGCCTGCCGGTGCAGTCGGCCGTGCTGGTGGTGTCGGTGATGCTGGCCGGCCCGTCTCGGCTGTATGACTTGGCCAGCGCCTGGTACCTGGTGCTGGCGCTGGAAGTGGTGGCCGCTTCGGTCTGGCATTTGCACCACCAGTGGCATTCGCGTTCGGTGTGGTTGATGGCGGTGCTGCTGGCCACCGTCACCCTGGCCGGCAGCATTGAATTTGCGGCGCAATGGACAGGTGCAAGGCCGCTGGCCGCGCACATCGCGCAACTGATCGTGCCCGTTATCTTCGTCGTGGTCGGCCTGCGCCTGGTGCAGCAGCACGGCCGCGCGCTCTATCAGGCCGAACAAGGCAAGGCGCAGCTGGAATTGCGGGTGCGTGAGGCCACCGCCGAAATCGAACGCAACTTCCGCCAGCTGGCCGAATTGCGCGTCGAACAAGTCACCGAACGCGAACGCAAGCGCATCGCCGCCGACCTGCATGACGACCTGGGCGCCAAGCTGCTGACCATCGTGCACACCAGCGACAGCGAGCGCATCAGCACGCTGGCCCGCGAAGCGCTGGAAGAAATGCGCCTCAGCGTGCGCGGCCTGACGGGCCGGCCGGTGCGCCTGGCCGACGCGCTGGGCGACTGGCGCGCCGAGGTGGTGTCGCGCCTGGCGCAGGCCGGCATCCACGGTGATTGGGAAGCCCCCGAAGACCTGCCACAGACCTTGTCGGCCCGCGCCTACGTGCAGACCACGCGCATCCTGCGCGAAGCCACCAGCAACATCATCAAACACAGCGGCGCCGACCACTGCTCGGTAACCGCCGGCCTGACCGACGGTGACTTTCACCTGGTGGTGCAAGACAACGGCCACGGCATCGCAGCCGAAGTGGACGGCCGACTGGACCGCGGCCACGGCCTGGCCAGCATGAAGAACCGCGCCAAGCAGTTGCAGGGGCAATGCCTGGTGGAGTCCGGCCCGGGCTACGGAACCGTGATACGCCTCACGCTTCCGCTGGACAGGGCCATCGAAGGCGCTTAAGTGCGCAAGAAAGTAGCAGCGGCGGCCGATAACATCGGATGGCTACCGGAAGAACCCCCATGAAGACGATCCTTTTGCTCGAAGACCTGCCCGAGATCCGGGCCTGGTTGCGCAAGCTGGTGCTTGAAGTTTTTCCCGGGGCGACGATCTCCGAAAGCGCCCGCGTGCACGACGCCATTGAACTGGTGGCCGCTGTGAAGTTCGACCTGGCGCTGGTCGACCTGGGTCTGCCCGACGGCAGCGGCGTGGACGTGGTCACACGCCTGCGCGACATGCAGCCCGAAGCGCAGAGCGTGGTGGTCACCATCCACGACGACGACGAGCACCTCTTCCCCGCGTTGCAGGCCGGCGCCTTCGGCTACATCCTGAAGGAACAGGCGCGCGAACTGATCACCGAACAGCTGCAGCGCATCAGCCAGGGCGAACCGCCGCTGAGCCCCAGCATTGCGCGCCGCGTGATGGCCTATTTCAGCGCCAAGTCCAAGCCGCAGCCCAACAACCACGCGATGCCCAACGTCAGCCTCACCGACCGCGAAAGCGAAGTGCTGCTGCGCGTGGCCAAGGGCTACACGCTGCCGGAAATTGGCGTGCAACTGGGCCTGAGCCGGCACACCATTGCCGACTACGTGAAGCAGATCTACCGCAAGCTGAACGTCAGTTCACGCGCCGAAGCGGCGCTGGAAGCGCAGCGCCTGGGCCTGTTCCGCTGAAGCCACGCGCGCCAGCCGCTGCACTGCGCTGACCCCACGGCGCGCAGCTCTTGCGCGCCCGCCTAGCATCGCCGTCGTTCCCACCACCGGACCGACCATGACGCGACTGACCGCCCAAGACTTCCAGCCCGAAGTGCTGCAGCTCTTCGACCGCTATGTGCACGGCGACCTGAGCCGGCGCGGCTTCGTCGAACAGGCCACGCGCTACGCCGGCAGCAGCGCAGCCGCCGTTGGCCTGCTGGCCGCACTGAGCCCGCAATTCGCGCTGGCCACGGTGGTGCCGGCCAACGACGCCCGCATCGTCACGCGCCAGGAGGCCTTTGACTCGTCGCTGGGCAATGGCAAGGTCAGCGGCTTGTTGGCCAAGCCCGCCAAGGCCACCGGCAAGCTGCCTGTGGTGCTGGTGGTGCACGAGAACCGGGGCCTGAACCCGCACATTGAAGACATCGCCCGCCGTCTGGCCGTCGACGGCTATCTGGCTTTTGCCCCCGATGCCCTGGCCGTGTCCGGCGGCTACCCGGGTGACGAAGACAAGGCGCCCGAAGCTTTCGGCAAGCTGGACCAGACCAAGGCCCGCGCCGATTTCGTGGCCGCCACGCGCGCCCTGCTGGCCCTGCCCGAAGGCAATGGCAAGGTCGGCGTGGTGGGCTTTTGCTACGGCGGCGGCATGGCCAACTACCTGGCCACGCAAGTGCCGGAACTGGCCGCCGCGGTGCCCTTCTACGGCGGCCAGCCGCCGGTGGCCGAGGTGGCCAAGATCAAGTCACCGTTGCAGGCGCATTACGCCGGCAAGGACGAGCGCATCAACACCGGTTGGCCAGCCTTTGAAGCAGCGTTGAAGGCCGCCGGCGTGCGCCACGAAGGCCACATCTACGCCGGTGTCGAACACGGCTTCAACAACGACACCACGCCGCGTTTTGACGCCGCGGCCGCGCAACTGGCCTGGTCGCGCACGATGGCCTTTTTCAAGGCCCATCTGGCCTGATCGACAGGCCCGCAGCGCCTGCACAGGGCGCGGCGCTTGCGGCTTTCAGGTGAGGTAGGCCGCCACGCGCGGCAGACCGCGCCGCAGCGCCCAGGTGGCGCCCAGCGCCACCACGAAAATGGCCAAGGGCAGCCAGGCCGCCGGCAGGTCGGGCACGCCCAGCAGCAGCGCGTAAACCAGGCTGTGTGACAGGTAGATGCCGAAGGCGCAGTCGGTCAGCCGCGCCAGGTTCAGCGGCCCGGCCGGCGCCGCACCTGGCGTGCGCAGCAGCACCAGCAAGCTGGCCGCCAGGCCCACCGCGTAGGGCATGCCGACCCATTCATAGGCGGCCAGCACCGCCGCCGCCAGCACCAGCGCGGCGGCCAGGGCCAGGGCCACGCGGCGCGGCCACTGTGCAGCGCCCAATGCGAAGACGCCCGCCAGCGCCGGCGCCACGGCGTCGGCCCATTGCAGATTGGGGTAGTACAGGCTGAGCGTTACCGGCCGCCAGAGCGGCGCTGTGGCCATCAGCGCCAGCGCCAGCAACCAGGCCGTGGCTGCCAGCGTGCGCAGCGCCACATGCGCGCGCAGCAGGTCCAGCGCCAGCAGCGCAAAGAACACGAAAGGCAGGTACCAGAGGTGGATGCTGGGCCCGGCCAGCACGCCGGCCAGCCAGCCGTTCTCGGTGGGCAGCGCCGGCAAACCGCGCGCCAGGTTGAAGGCGGCGTAGATGCCGAACCAGGCCAGCCAGGGCCGCAGCAGGCGCACCGCCCGGCGGCGCACGGTGGCCGCGTCGGGCTGGCCGGAACGCCCGCCCAGCGCCATCGACAGCACCAGAAACGCAATCAGGCCGCTGTAGGCCAGCGCAATGCCGGAAGCCGCCGAATGGAACCAGACGATGCCCAGGGCGCTGAGCAGGCGCAGCGCTTCGATGTCGGGGCGCTTGGGCATGGCGGGATCATGCCTTGCCGCTGGGGGCGCGGTGCCGCCGCCTCAACGCTCGCGGAAAGCTTCCTGCGTCTTCACCAGCGGGCGCAGCAAGAAGCCCAGCACGCTGCGCTGGCCGGTGCGGATTTCCACGCTGGCCGTCATGCCGGGCAGCAGGTCCACCGGCTTGTCGAAGGTTTTCAGCTTGCTGCGGTCGGCCTTGATGATGGCGCGGTACCAGGTGCCTTCGGCGCTGGTTGATTTCTCGGGGTCGCTGGCGGCGTCGGGGCTGATCGACAGCACCGTGCCGTCCATCGCGCCATAGAGCGCGTAGTCGTAAGCGGTGAGCTTGACCTTCACCGGGTGACCCACCTTCACAAAACCGATGTCGCCCGACAGCACCCGCGCCTCGACCAGGATGCGGTTGCCCAGCGGCATCAATTCCATGATGGGCGCACCGGGCGCCACCACGCCGCCCACGGTGTTGTTGCGGATGGTCTTGACGATGCCTTTCACCGGCGACACCAGCGTCGTGCGGCGCAGCGCGTCGTCACGCACCACGGCCTGCTCGTCCATCAGCGCCAGCTCGTTGCGCACGCGCACCAGCTCAGCGGCGGCGTCTTGCCGGTAGCGGTTGACGCGCTCTTGGGTCTGCAATTCCAGGTCGTTGAGCTGGCGCCGCACGCGCATCACTTCCACCTCGCTCATCAGGCCTTTGGCCGACAGGCCTTCGGCCACGCCCAGTTCATGGGCCAGCAACTTGGCGCTGCGGCGGTTGGTTTCCACGGCTTGGTTCAGCGCGCGCTGGCGGGCGTCATAACTTTCGGTTTCGCCGCTGACCACGGCGGCCGGCAGGCCTTCGGGGAAGCGCAGCCCGTGGCCGACGGCTTCGGCCTGCAGGCGGGCCTGCGTGCCGCGCAGCGACTGCTTCTTGCTGGTGCCTTCGGCGGCCTGCGCTTCGTAGCGCGTCGGGTCCAGCAGGGCCAGCGCCTGGCCTTCGGCCACCTGCTGGCCTTCACGCACCAGCAGCTCGCGCAGGATGCCGCCTTCCAGGCTGGCGATGACCTGCTCGCGACCATCCGGCACGATGCGGCCGTTGGCTTTGGCCACGATGTCGACCTGCGCAAAGCCGGCCCAGGTCAGGGCCACGAAGATGACCGTCAGCATCAGGTAGACGGCCCACAAGGCCGCCGGCGCGGGCTCGATCACCTGGGCGGCGTTGACCGCCGTGACATAGGGCATGTCACGCCGCTGCAGCTCGCCCAGCGGCCGCGGCGCGCGCTTGAAAACAGAAGCCAGGTTCATCTCAGCGCGCGTTCAAACCGAGGCCTCGCGCTCGACGGTGCGGGCCGTCGGGTGCAGGTGCAGATTGCTCGGCGGCGCGGCGGCCTGCGGTTGCTGCGGCGGCGGCGCGGCCGGCCGCTGGCCACTCAGCGCCGCCAGCACCTGCGCCTTCGGTCCGTCCATCACCACCCGGCCGCTGTCGACCACCACGACGCGGGTGACCAGTTCCAGCACCGCCGGGCGGTGGGTCACCATCACCAGCGTGCAGTTGCCGCAGGCCTCTTTCAGTTGACGCAAGAAGGCGACTTCGCTTTGCGCGTCCATCGAACTCGTCGGTTCGTCCATCAGCAAAACCTGCGGCTTGGTGACCAGGCAGCGCGCCAGTGCTACCAGTTGGCGCTGGCCGCCCGACAGCAGCGCGCCCGATTCGCCCACCGGCAGTTCCCAGCCCTGCGGGTGCTGCGAAACCAGACGGTCCAGGCCGGTCAGCCGCGCCACGTCGCCCAGGCGTGCCGGGTCGGCGCTGGGGCGGTCCAACAGCACGTTGTCGCGCAGCGTGCCGTTGAACAAACGCGGGTCTTGCGCCACAAAGCCGACGCGCGCGCGGTAGTCGGCCGGGTCGATCTGGCGCAGGTCGATGCCGTCGGCTTCGACCTGGCCTTCACTGGGCAGGTACAAGCCAGCCAACAGGCGCAGCACGGTGCTCTTGCCGCTGCCGATGCGGCCCAGCACGGCGATGCGTTCACCGGGTTCTATCTGCAGCGTCATGCCCTTCAGCACGCGCGGCCCTTCCTTCTGCGGCCGCGGCGGGCCCAGGGTGACAGGCCCGGTGTCGACGACCGGGTAAGAGAAGCCGACCTCGTTCAAGCCCAGGCGCCCGCTCAGTTCGCGCTTGGGCACGTAGACCTTGCCCGGTTCGCGGTCCACCGGCTTGGCCATCATCGCGTCCAGCGCGCGCATCGCGGCGCGCGCGCCTTGGTAGCGCGTGGCCAGCGACGTCACGCTGGCCAGCGGGCCCAGCGCCCGGCTGGCGTACATCACGGCGCCGATCAGCGCGCCGCCGGTGATGACTTTTTCGTCGATCAGGTAGACGCCCCAGACCAGCATGATCATGGTGACGATCTGCTGCGTGACGGCCGAGATGTTCATGGTCCAGGCGCTGATGCTGCGCGAACGCAGCATCGCCGTGGCCGCTGCGGCGGTGGAGTCTTCGTACTTGCGCAGGAAGCGGCCCTGGGCGCCGGCGGCCTTGATGTCTTCCATGCCATCCACGGCCTCGACCAGCACGCCATGCAGGTCGGCCTGCTGCTGCATGTGGCTGCTCATGGCGCGCCGCAGCGCACTCTGGATCAAGGCGCTCATGCCCATCAGCATCGGGATGCCGATGACCAGCACCCAGCCCAGCGGCCCGCCGGCCACGAAGGTCATGGCGACGAAGATCAGGATGAAAGGCAGGTCGGAAATGGCCGACAGCGTGGCCGAGGCGAAGAACTCGCGCACCGTTTCCAGCTGCGCCAACTGGTGGGCGTAGGCGCCGGCGCTCACCGGGCGGTGTTCCATGCGCATGCCCAGGGTCTGGCGGAAGAGCAGCGAGCCGACGATCAGGTCGGCCTTGCGCCCGGCCATGTCGATCAGGTAGGTGCGCAGCTGGCGCGACAGCAGGTCGAACAGCACCGCCAGGCCGCTGCCGATGGCCAGCGCCCACAGCGTGACATAGGCGCCGTGCGGGATGACCTTGTCGTAGATCACGCCGGTGGCCATGCCAGTCACCAGCATCAGGATGTTGCTGAGCAGGGCCGCCATCAAGGCCCCGCGGTAGTAGGGGATGAAGCGGCGCATCGTGCCCCACAGCCAGTGCGATCCCTGAGCCCGCATCAGCGACGGCGTGTGCGTCTGTTCGCCCACCGTCTGCGGCGTGGCCACCAGCGCCAGGCCGGTGTATTCGGCGTCCAGTTCGGGTTCGCTGGCCGTGCAGGCGTGGTGCTGGCGGCCGGGCATGACGATGTCGTAGATGCCGGCGCCCAGGTCGTCGCGCCGCGCCACCACCACGCAGGCGTCGCCCTCTTTCAGCAGCAGGATGGCCGGCAGCAGCAGCTGGTGCAGTTCGGCCACGCGGCGCTGCACCAGGCCGGCGTTGAAGCCGGCTTCGCGCAGCGCGCGCAGCGCCTGGTCGGGCGCCAGGCGGCCGGCCAGCGGCAGGCCGGCCAGCAGCGATTCGGGTGAGCGTTCGCGGCCGTGGTGATGGGTCAGCCACGACAGCGCATGCGCCAGGGCGTCGTTCTCGACGTCCCAGACCGCGTCGGTCGGTGCTTCAGCGTTGCTCATGCCCGGATCAAGCCACCCGCCGCGGAACCGGCTTCGCCGGGCCGCTGGCGGAGCATCCCCCTCGGGGGGCAGCGAGCGCTAGCGAGCTTGGGGGCTTCATGGCCTGCGGGCTTCGAGGGCCAGGCGTTCGAAGGCGGCCTCGATGTCGCGCACGGTTTGCGGCATGTCGAACAAGGGTGAGCTGCGGCCGTGCTCGGCCAAGTAGCGCTTGTACGAGGTCACGCGCGGCGGGTTGCGGCCCAGCGTGACGGCCAGGCGCTCGTAGTCGGCCAGGTTTTCGGTCACCAGATCGGGCAGGCCGACGGCGTTCAGCAAGCTGCCGGCCATGCGGCTGATGTAGGTGCGGCCGGCCCGCGTGACGATGGGCGTGCCCATCCACAGCGCGTCGCTGGCGGTGGTGCCGGCGTTGAAGGGGAAGGTGTCCAGCATCACGTCAGCCAGCGTGAAACGGGCCAGGTATTCAGACGGCGCCACGCGCGGCGCAAACACCAGGCGTTCGGGCGTGATGCCGTGCTCGCCGGCCACGCGCAGCATGTTGTTGCGCGCCGTGTCGTTGTCGGCCAGCAGCCACAGCACGCTGCCCGGCACCTGGGCCAGGATGCGCATCCAGGCGCCAAACATTTCGGGCGTGAACTTGTGGTTGTTGTTGAAGCTGCAGTAGACGAACTGCTCGTCGGTCAGCCCATAGCGCGAACGCGTCGGCAACGGCGCCACCTCGCGCTGGCGGTCGCTGACCTGGTAGCAGTGCGGCAGGTAGATCGGCTTTTCGGTGCAGTAGGGCAGCAGCGCTTCGGGCATCACGTAGCGGTCGGCCAGCATCCATTCCACACCGGGCAGCGCACTGGTGCCGGGCAGGCCCAGGTAGCTGACCTGCACCGGCGCCGCGCGGTGGCCCAGGATGGCCGGCCGGGCGCCGTTGGTCAGGCCTTGCAGGTCTACCAGCACGTCGATGCCGGCCTGCGCAATCAGCCGCGCGGCGGTCAGGTCGTCAACCCCGCCCAGGCGCACGTGGTGGTCCCAGCTTTTGATCAAGCGCGCGCGCTGCGCCATGCCGCTGTCGGGCGTCCAGTCGAAGGCGTGGATCTCGAAACGGCTGCGGTCGTGCAGTTCGAACAGCTCGGCCGTCAGCAGGCCGACGGCGTGCATGTGCAGGTCGCCCGACAGGTAGCCGATCTTGATGCGACCGGTGCGCGGCGGCATTTGCGTGTGCAAGGCCGTGGCCGGTGGCTTGGGCACTTTTTCATGCACGAAGCGGGTGGCCGACAGCAGCTGCAGCGCCGGGTCGTCGCTCAGGCCCATGGCGGCCAGCAGCGAGGTGCCCATCAGGAACTGGTTGGGCGTGACCGCACCGGCGGGCAGGTCATGCGGCCAGGCGCATTGCTTCTGGCGGATGTGGACGTAGTGCTGGATGACGTCGGGCTGCGCGGCCTTCAGTTCCAGGCTGCGCCGCATCAGCGCTTCGCCTTCGGGGTAGCGGCGCTGCATTTCCAGCAAACGGCCACCGTTGTTCAAGGCATGCAGGCGGTGTTCCAGCGAGGCCAGCGGGTCGGCGTCGGCCACGGCGGCCCACTGCGCCAGGGCGGCTTCGACATCGCCCTTGCGTTCCAGCAAATGGCCCAGGTTCAGGTGTGCCGGCGCGAAGCCGGGCGCGGCCTGCAAGGCCTGGCGGTAAGCCACTTCGGCGGGGCCGTCGCGCTGCAAGGTGGACAGCACGGTGCCCCAGTTGAAGCACACCACATGGCGCAGCGGCGACGCGGTGTGCGCCAGCCAGGTTTCGTAGAGCAGGGCCGCCGCCTCGCCACGCCCGGCGTTTTGCAGGGCTTGGGCTTGTTCCATCAGGGCAGCCAAAGCCATGGCGCCGCTGCGCGCGGCGGCGAAGGGCAGCGCCAGGCCGGCGGGCTCGGCCGCAGTGGCTGGAGGGGCAAGAACGGGGGTGATGGCGGCGTCCACAGGGCTCCTCATGGGGAACGGATCACACCGATGCTAGGCAAGCCGACCGGTCGCAAAGCGCTGTGAAGGGGCCTAAGACCGGGCTTGTTCGGGACTACCCGATAGCGCACGGACGGCCCCGGGGCCTGCGTGCTGTAATTCCTGTCCCGCGCCGGACCAGCCGTCACGGCGACACCCCTGCACCCTTGCAGACCACCACCGACAGGAGCCACCTCATGTCTCTGCGCATCAACGACATCGCCCCCGATTTCACCGCCCAGACCACCCAGGGCACCATCCGCTTTCACGAATGGATAGGCGACAGCTACGCCATCCTGTTCAGCCACCCCAAAGACTTCACGCCGGTGTGCACCACCGAACTGGGCGAAGTGGCCCGCATGGCGCCGGAATTCGCCCAGCGCAACACCAAGGTCATCGGCCTGAGCGTGGACCCGGTGGCCAACCACGACAAGTGGGCGCAGGACATCAAGGAAACCCAGGGCCACATGCCGCACTTCCCAATGATTGGCGACGAAGACCTGAACGTGGCCAAGCTCTACAGCATGCTGCCCGCCGGTGACGTGGCCAGCGACGGCCGCACCGCCGCCACCAACGCCACGGTGCGCAGCGTGTTCATCATTGGGCCGGACAAGAAGATCAAGATGAGCATGACCTACCCGATGACCTCGGGGCGCAACTTCGCCGAAATCTTGCGCGTTCTGGAAAGCATCCAGCTGACCGCCAAGTACAAGGTGGCCACGCCGGTGAATTGGAAGAACGGCGACGACGTGATCATCATCACCAGCGTGTCCGACGAAGAAGCCAAGACGATGTTCCCGGCCGGCTTCAAGACGCTGAAGCCCTACTTGCGGACGACCCAGCAGCCGGGTTGAAGCCGGCCAACTGGATGTCCGAACCCGGGGCGCCTGCTGCGCCCGGGGCCAGGCGGTCAGCGGTCTTTGCAGGTGCCCAGCATCCGCCCGCCGTCGAAACGCACCTGATAGGGCACGGCGGGGTCTTTGCAGGCCAGCCACAACACCGCGTCGCCGCCCTTGGTGTGCTGGGCTTCGGACTTGCTGGCGGGCACGCTGACGTAAAGGTTGCTCGGCTTGGCGTTGGTGGGCGACAGGCAGCGGAAAGCGTCGGTGTCGGTCCAGCCGCCTTTCTTCGGGTTGGACACGCAGTAGGCGACGTTGACCTTGTAGGCGCATTTGTTGACGAAGCCGCCGTAGAGGCCGGTTTCCAGCGCCCGTAGGCATTCATTGGCCGGCGCGGCCGAGGTGACCACCATGGCGCCCCCCGGCGCTTCAGCCACGGCGCCTGCACCGCCCAGGAAACCGCCGGGTGGCACAGCTGCAGCGGATGGGGCTGCCGGTGCGGCGGCGGCCGCCGCCAACTGGCGGTCGGCCGCAGCGACGTACTCGGCGGCGTCGGGCTGCGCAGCACAACTGGTGGTGAACAACGCCTTCTGGCGCCGCGCCGTTTCGGCATTCACCGCGCGCACGGCCACCGGGTTGGGCACGGCCTGCACGGCGGCCCGCGCCTCGCGGTGCACCTTCAGGATCTCAGCCTGGCATTGCGGGCCGGTCAGGGTCGGCGGCGGCACTTCAACGGCCGCCGGCTGGGCCGGCAGGCTGGCCGGCGGCGCGGGGTTCGGCACGGCGGCGACAGCCCCAACCGCCATCGCGCCCTTGTTCGCGTTGATGACGCTGACCGCAGTGGCTGCATTGGCTGCATTGGCTGCATTGGACGCATTCGCCGCATTCGCCGCATTCGCAGCGGCATCGGCGGCCGGGCCCGCAGCCGCTGGCTGCAGGCCAGCGCCCGCCGTCTTGCTCTGCGCGCGGTGCTTGGCCAACCAGGTCTTGGCCAGACAAGCCCGCACGGCATCTTCGACCTGGCGCATGGCCGCTTCGGGCGGCTCCTGGCCGGCCTCCAGCCGCACCGGCGCCGGCTTGAGCTTGGTCAGTTCGTAGGGGATGGCTGCGTTGTCGGTCTGGCCATCCAACCAGGCCTGCCGGTCTTCATCGGTTTCGGGGTTGGCGTTGACGACCGAGTCACCCCAGCAGGGGTAGCTGGATGCCTCACAACTGCTGTTGCCGCGCAGGAACCAGTCCACATCAGTCCCAGCTTTGTCGCTGTCGACCTGGCGGCGCATGTCGCTGCAGGGTTTGATCTTTTTGCAGTTTCGACCGGGGGCGTCGCAGGTCTCGACCTCACGGTCCCCGCCCTGGCACTGCTCGCGCAGGTCGACGTCGCGCAGCATGTGGACGTAGCCGCGCAGCAGCCGGATTTCGCGCCCGCAAGCGGCGAATTCGGCGTTCGTCAAGCGCGTCCAGCCGGCCGCAGCCGGGCCCGCACCTCTGGCTTTGTTGGCCGTCGCTTTGGGCACCGCCTTGGCGGCCGTCTTGGCCGGCTCGGCGGCGCCAGCAGCACCTGCAGCAGCCACCACGCCCGCCATCCACAAACCCACCCAAGCAAGCGCTCGCAAGCGTGCCCGCACCGTCATGTTCTGGCCCATACCGCTGTCTCCCAACTACAGAAAAGTCTTGCGCACATCCAGCGTCGAACGCACACCCAGGTCAGCCCGGTGCTGCAGCAGGAAGCGCTCGGCCGCCGCGCGGCCCAGGGCATGCAGCGCTTCCAGGAATTCGCCGTCGGTGTTGAGCTTGCTGCTGGCGTGCAATGGCGCCAGGCCGGCGTCGTCGGCCACCATGTGCAGGCGCAGGTTCTTGTACTCACCGGTGTCAACACGGCCTTCTTCGATCAGGCGTTGGACAAAGTTGATGGCGCGCATCTCGCTGATCAGCCCGGCGTTGAAGGTGATCTCGTTGACGCGGTCGGCAATTTCTTCAGGCGTGTTCGGCAAGTCGGGCCGCACCAGCGGGTTGATCTTGACCAGCACCACGTCCAGCGCCTCGGTGTTGTAGGTCAGCGGCCAGATGGCGGGGTTGCCGCTGTAGCCGCCGTCCCAATACGGTTCTCCGTCGATTTCAACGGCGCGGAACATCTGCGGCAAGCAGGCCGAGGCCAGCAAGGCGTCGATGCTGAGGTCGGCACGGCGGAAGACGCGCGGCTGGCCGGTGCGCACCGCGGTGGCGGTGATGAAGAGCTTCAGTTCGCCTTCGCGCAGGGCCTGCAGCTTGACATGGCGCTGCAGCACGGCGCGCAGCGGGTTGTCGCCCAG
>JAYVBO010000423.1:0-7132 GCA_043750435.1 Betaproteobacteria bacterium
CGGGGTGGTTGGCAGCTTGGGCGCTCGCGTGCATGGGCGGGACCTTGAATTCAGGTTGCCGGCGCGGCTGCCGAAGTCATGGCAGCGCTGACGCCAGGCTGCGGGCAAGACGGCCCTGCAGCTTCGCCATCTTCATCGCAGGCAGCGAAATGCCAGCGCGCGAAATGGACCGGGTCTGTGCCCTACCTTTTGCCCACACGGAATCGGTGGCTGGAACAGGACCCTTGCGGGAAGGCCTAAAGGTTTGGCGGGCGGCGACGAAAACAGCATCAACGCGCCGACGATCAGTCGGTGCGGGGTCCGGACCCAAGGGGGCCGACCGCCAGACACCCCATCAGGAACGGGGCAACGGCGTATCGGCAACACGCAGCCCGGGCGAGTTCCGCGACATCAGGCCCACCAGCCGGTTGTCAAGGATTTGCAGGCAGGCACCGCACGACGGGCTGTCAACAACGGCGTTGCCTGCCAGGCATTTGCCTGTGGTCATTAACCGATCGGAGATTTTCCATGCCCCAGACCATCAATACGAACCTGAACTCCCTCAACGCGCAGAAGAACCTCAGCATGAGTCAGTCTTCGCTCGCCACGTCGATGCAACGCCTGTCTTCAGGTTTGCGCGTCAATGGCGCCGCAGACGACGCAGCCGGCCTGTCGATCGCCGAGAAGATGAGCAGCCAGGTGCGCGGCATGGCCGTGGCCAGCCGCAACGCCAACGACGCCATTTCACTGGCCCAGACGGCTGAAGGCGCCTTGGGCTCGGTGGGCAATCTGTTCCAGCGCATGCGGGAACTGGCCGTCCAGTCGGCCAACGCGACCAACTCCTCGTCGGACCGCGTCAGTTTGAACCAGGAATTCGGCCAGCTGGCCCAGGAAGCCACCCGCACCCTGGGTGGCACGCAGTTCAACGGACAGAACATCCTGGCCAACACCACAGCCCTGACCTTCCAGATCGGCGCCAACAACAGCACGGCTGGGGTCGACCAGATCTCGGTCGAGGGCTTTGGCTGGAGCGCGAATTCCGGCATCACCACGGTGCTGGGGTCCAACATCCTGTCGGGTGCGCTGTCCGACACCACAGGCGCCGTCATTGCGACGAACTCGCCGGCTTTGTCGATCGCCGGTACGGATGGCGCGATCGCCAAGGCCGTGATCAGCCAACTGGACGACGCTATCGGCGCGGTGAACACCCAGCGGGGCAACTACGGCGCGGTGCAGAACCGTTTCAACAACGTGGTGTCCAACCTGGCCACCGCGTCAGAGAACCAGACCGCATCGCGCAGCCGCATCATGGACGCCGACTACGCGGTGGAAACGTCCAACCTCTCGCGGGCCAACATCCTGCAGCAGGCCGGCAATGCCATGGTGGCCCAGGCCAACCAGTTGCCGCAGCAGGTGTTGTCACTGCTGCGTTGATCGAGCGCAGCGGCAAAACCGCAGATTTCTGTCCTTCGAAGGGCCCGCCGGCAACGGCGGGCCCTTTTTCTTTTGCCGGATCGCGTTTGGGGGGCGATCCACCCCTTTATCTGCCCTAAAGACCAAGGCAAGGCACCGTAATCTTCAACCCATCGAATCGAACCGTCTCAGTGGCTGAGGTCAGCCACAAAAAGTCCGAGCCGCTAGGAGATCACGCCATGCCCCAAACGATCAACACCAATCTCGTTTCGCTCAATGCCCAGCGCAACCTGAGCATGAGCCAGTCGCAGCTCGGCACCGCCATGCAGCGGCTTTCGTCGGGCATGCGAGTCAACAGTGCCAAAGACGATGCCGCCGGATTGGCCATCGCCGAGCGAATGAACACCCAGGTCAAAGGCATGACCGTTGCGATGCGCAATGCCAACGACGGCATCTCGCTGGCGCAAGTGGGTGAAGGCGCCTTGGGCTCCGTCGGAAGCCTCTTCCAGCGGATGCGGGAATTGGCGGTGCAGTCAGCCAACGGCACCAACTCCAGTTCAGACCGCATCAGCCTGAACCAGGAATTCATCCAGCTGTCGCAGGAAGCCACCCGCACGCTGGGCGGCACCAAGTTCAACGGCCTGGGCATCCTGTCCACAACCAACGACGCGATCTTCCAGATCGGCGCCAACAGCAACAGCGACGTGGACCGCCTGACGGTGACCGCCTTCGACTGGGCGGCCAACACCAGCATCAACAGCGTGTTGGGCTCGACCGTGCTGAGCGGCACCGGGACGCCCACCCTGCAGATCACCGACACGCCAAATGCCCAGAGCGCGATCAGCGCCATCGACACGGCCATCGACGCGATCAACGCCCAGCGCGCCAACTTCGGTGCCGTGCAGAACCGCTTCGAAAACATCGTCAACAACATGCAGGTGGCGGTGGAAAACCAGTCCGCCGCGCGCAGCCGCATCATGGACGCCGACTACGCCGCTGAAACCTCGGCCCTGTCGCGCGCCAACATCCTGCAGCAGGCCGGCAATGCCATGGTGGCCCAGGCCAACCAGTTGCCGCAGCAGGTGCTGTCGCTGTTGAAGGGCTGATGAGCCCCTGATCGCGGCGGCCTAGCCGCCGACGGCTCCGAAGGCCGCCACAAAAAGGCCTCAAGCCCACCGCGGGCCGGTCGATAAAAGGTTCCATGGGGCCGGCTCCGTGCCGCCTCTGAGGCCCTGGGTGTATGGAGGGGCCACCTACCTTTCCTCTCGAAGGAGCACACCATGGCGACTTTCACTTCCCTGGGCGTCGGCAGCGGGCTGGACCTGAACACCATCGTCACCAAGCTGGTGGCCCTGGAGCGTCAGCCCATTGCAGCACTGCAAACCAAAGCCAGCCGGCTGCAGACGCAAGTCTCCTCATTTGGGCAGATCAACAGCCTGATGAGCGGCGTGCAGACGGCGGCCAATGCCCTGAACAACCCCTTGTTGTGGTCGGGCTCGACGGTGGCTTCCAGCGACAGCAGTGCCGTGTCGGTCTCGGCCAGCAACAACGTTGCGGCCGGCAACTACGCGGTCACCGTGCAGTCGCTGGCCAACAGCCAGACGCTGGCCTCGGCCACGGCCTTTGCGGACAACACCGTCCTGCCCGGCAGTGGCACGCTGACCCTGCAGTTGGGCGCCTGGGACAGCGGCCAGGCCAACTTCAGCCCGAAGAGCGGCAGCAGCGCAGTGGACATCCAAGTCTCGGCCACCGACACGCTGAGCAATGTGGTGGACAAGATCAACAGCGCCGGCGCCGGCGTGACCGCCTCGCTGATCACCGATGCCTCGGGCGTGCGCCTGTCGCTGCGCTCCACCGCCACCGGCGAAGCCAACGGCTTTCGCATGACGGCGGCCGACAGCGACGGCAACAACAGCGACGGCCTGGGCCTGTCGGTGATGGCCTTCGACCCGCCCAACGGCGCAACAGCCATGCAGTTGATGCAGGGCTCGAGCAACGCCAAGGCCACGGTCAACGGCATCGCCGTGACGTCCACGACGAACAGCGTGAGCGGCGTGGTCGACGGGCTGACGCTGAACCTGAGCAAGGTCAGCAGCACGGCCATCAACATCACGGCCAACCCCGACACGGCCAGCGTGCAGGCGGCGGTCAAGACCTTTGCCTCGGCCTACAGCGCGCTGGTGTCTTACCTGGGCAACCAGACCAAGTACGACCCCACCTCCAAAGTCGGCGGCTTGCTGCAGGGCGACAGTGCGGCGACCAATCTGCAAGCGCGGCTGCGCAGCATGGTGGGCGCCACCAGCGGCGCGTCCAGCACCTTCACCCGCATGTCCGACATCGGCCTGGAAGTGCAACGTGACGGCACGTTGTCGGTGAACCAAACCAAGCTGGACAGCGCCACCACCAAGCTGTCCGAACTGAAGAAGGCGTTTGCCAACACCGACATCAGCACCAGCGCCAACAGCGGCTTTGCACGGCGCTACGCCGAACTGGCGACCCAGGCGCTGGGCGTGGACGGCACCATCACCACGCGCACCGCCGGTCTGCAAAAGCTGATCTCCAAGAACGGCGACGACCAGACTGCCATAGGCACCCGGGCGGACAACTTCCAGACCCGCCTGGTGGCCCAGTACACCGCGCTGGACGGCAACATCGCCAAGCTGAATTCGCTGAGCTCCTACGTGACCCAGCAAATCGCGAACTGGAACAAATCCGGGGCATAGAAACAAGGTGGCACGAGACGGGCAGATCCCGTCTCAAGGGGCACGGGGGCAGGCCGATAACCAAGACATCACAGGCCGATGCAGCACCCCCCCAAGATGTTTGCCAATACCTTTTCCAGCCGCCCTTCCCGCCTTGCCCTGCGCAGCGATCTGTATGCGCAGGTCGGTGTCGAGACCCAGCTCTCAGGCGCCACACCGCACGCCCTGGTCGCCATGTTGTTCGATGGCTGGATGGAGGCGTTGGCTCAGGCCCGTGGCGCCATGCGCAGCGGCGACGTGGCGGGCAAGGGCCACGCCATTGGCCGCGCGGTTCGCATCATCGACGAAGGCCTGCGCGCCGGCCTCGACCTGAAGGCCGGCGGCACGCTGGCCCGCGACCTGCACGAGCTCTACGGCTACCTGACCCTGCGCCTGACGGTGGCCAATCTGCGCAATGACGAAAGCGCGCTGGACGAGTGCCAGCGACTGATGCGCCCCTTGCAGGACGCCTGGGCCGCCATCTCGCCACACGACCCTTCACGCCGCTGAGGTCCTTGCCGCATGGACCTCAAGCCCCCCGCCCCCGCCCCCCTTCCGAACACCCGACCGCGCGCACGCCGATCGCCCACCAGGACCCCAGCCATGGATCCGCAATTGCTCAGCTACTACGAAGCGATCGAACGTGCCAGCGCCGACATGCTGAACGCCGCGCGCGATGGCAAATGGGACGAAGTGCTCAAGCTCGAAGGGGCTTGCGTGCTGCTCATCAGCCAGCTCAAGCACGCTGCGCAGCAACCCGAAGACCAGGCGTCAGGCCTGCCGGGTCTGGCGGCTCAGTCCTTGCCAGGCAACCCCGAGGCCGCCAAGGTGAAGTCGCGCATCATGCAACGCATCCTGGTCAACGACGCCGAGATCCGCCACCTGGCCGAGCCCTGGCTGCAGGATCTGGACGAGGCCCTCGCCGGCCGCAGCCAGACCCTGCACTGAGCCGGCGCCGCAACCATGAACACCCCTAGGAACGACCCCTGGGCTGACTTCCGCATCACGCACGGGCCCGACTGCCTGCAGCTGCTGCACGCCCTGCGTGACGGCGTGGTGCCGGTGGTGATGAACCTGCCGGACGGAACGGCCCTGCCGACCACGCTGTGGGCCGTGGACCCCGCCACGCAGCGCCTGAGCTTCAGCGCCGACACGGACGCCGGCGGGCTGGACCGCCTGGTTGTGTGCAATGAAGCCACCGCTGTGGCTTACCTGGAAAACGTCAAGCTGCAATTCGACTTGCAGGGTTTTGTGCTGGTGCACGGCGCCCAGGCGCGGGCCCTGCACAGCCAGCTGCCGCGCGAGATCTACCGCTTCCAGCGGCGCAACGCTTTCCGCGTGCGCAGCAGTGGCCGGCCCGACCCGGTGGCCAGCTTCCGCCACCCCAGCCTGCCCGATATGACGCTGCGCCTGCGCATGCTGGACGTCAGCATCGGCGGCTGCGCGCTGTGGTTGCCGGGCGATGTGCCGCCGCTGCAAGCCGGCACGCGCCTGGGTGAACTGCAGGTGGAACTGGACGTCGACACGCGCTTCAGTGCACCGGCCACGCTGCAGCACATCAGTTCGCTGAGCCAGGGCAGCACGGCGGAAGGCGCGCCGCATGGCGCTTCAAGCGGCGTGCGCATCGGCTGCGAATGGCTGACCCTGCACGGCAGCGCCGAGCGCGTGCTGCAGCGCTGGATCGACCGTTCCCAGCAGCGCCAGCGCCTGCTGGCGCAACGCTGAAACCGGCCCGACCATGCTGCCGCGCGAACGCCCCGGCTTCACGCTGATCGAGTGCCTCATCGTGCTGGCCGTGGTGGCCCTGCTGGCCGGCTTGACCGTGCCCGGCTTGCGCGGCCACGAACGGCGCATGGCCCGGCTGGACGCGGTGCAGGCGCTGACGCGCGTGCTGGGCGAACAGGAAAACTACCGCGCGCACAACGGCCTGTACACCAACAGTCTGGGCGCGCTGCGCGGCGTGCAGACCAGCAGCCCGCAGGGCCGCTACGCCTTGAGCCTGAGCACCAGTGGCCCCGAGGCCTTCCGCGCTGTAGCGCTGGCCGTGGGCGACCAGCAGGCCGACAGCGACTGCGCGGTCATCACGCTGGACGTGACGCTGGGCTTCGCCACGCGCGGACCGACACCCGCCTGTTGGGGCCAGTGATGCCGGACACCCCGCAGGCGCCCCTGAGCAAGCCCAGACCGCACAAGACCCAGCCCGACACCGGGCTGACCCTGCTGGAATTGATCATTTGCGTGGCGGTGCTGGCGGTGCTGGGCATGCTGGCCTTGCCCAGCCTGGGCACGCAGTTGGAAAAACAGCGCCTGCGCCATGCTGCGCAGACCCTGGCGGGCGACATCGCTGAAGCGCGCTTTCTGGCCGCCCAGCGCGGCTTGCCCGTGCACCTGCTGGCACAAGACGGCCCGCAGTGGTGCTGGGGCGTGGCCATGAGCAGCGGCTGCGACTGCAGGGCCGCGCTGGCCTGCCGCATCCACGCGGTGCCCGCCGCCAACCATCCGGGCATACGCCTGCTGACCGCCATGGCGCTGCAACTGGAACCGACGGGCGAGGTGCAGGCCGCAGCCAGCACCACCTTCGAGTCCAGCCGCGGCGACCGCCTGCGCGTGGACGTGTCGCCACAAGGGCGACCTCGCATCTGCGCGCTCAGCGGCACCTGGCCGCAATTGCCCGCTTGTTGATCAGACCTGCATGTTCATGATGTCGCTGTAGGCCTGCGCGAGTCGATTGCGCACCTGCAAGGCGGCCTGAAAACCGACCTGCGCCTTCTGCATCGCCATCACCGTCTGTTCGACGCTGACGGTGGGGTTGTCCAGCGTCAATTCACGCTGCAGACCTTCAGCGTGCAGTTGACTCTGACTGACATTCTTCAGCGCATCGGCCATCGCCGTGCGAAAGCCACCGCCTGCCGCTTCGGCCACCGCGCCGCTGCGCGGCATGCCGTCCGGGCGCAGCCCGGCACGGGCCACGGCGGCCTGGAAGTCGAAGGGTTTGATGC
>JAYVBO010000424.1:0-3055 GCA_043750435.1 Betaproteobacteria bacterium
GGAAAGTGGCGGTAGAACAGGGTCAGCAGCAGCACCTGGATGTGCGAACCGTCGACATCCGCGTCGCTGAGGATGCAGACCTTGCCGTAGCGCAGGCCGCTGAAATCCACCGTGTCATTCGGCCCGTGCGGGTCCACGCCCACGGCCACCGCGATGTCGTGGATTTCGGTGTTCGCAAACAGCCGGTCGCGGTCCACTTCCCAGGTGTTCAGCACCTTGCCGCGCAGTGGCAGCACGGCCTGGGTCTCCTTGTTGCGGCCCATCTTGGCGCTGCCGCCGGCGCTGTCGCCTTCGACGAGAAAGACCTCGTTCAAGTTCAAGTCGCGGCTCTCGCAATCGGTCAGCTTGCCGGGCAACACGGCCACGCCGCCGCCCTTGCGTTTTTCCACCTTCTGCGAAGCGCGCTGGCGCGTCTGCGCCTGGCGGATGACCAGTTCGGCCAGCTTCTTGCCCAGGTCGACATGCTGGTTCAGCCACAGTTCCAGCGCAGGCCGCACATAGCCCGACACCAGGCGCAGCGCGTCGCGGCTGTTCAGCCTTTCCTTGATCTGGCCCTGGAATTGCGGGTCCAGCACTTTGGCACTCAGCACGAAGCTGGCGCGGCTGAACACGTCGTCGGGCATCAGCTTCACGCCCTTGGGCAGCAGCGCGTGCAGGTCGATGAAACCCTTGATGGCGCCGAACAGGCCATCCTTCAAGCCCGATTCGTGGGTGCCGCCGGCCACGGTCGGAATCAGGTTGACGTAGCTTTCGCGCAGCAGCCCACCTTCGTCGGTGAAGGCCACGCACCAGCTGGCGCCTTCACCTTCCGCGAAGTTTTCCGTCTCGCCGGCCGTGGCGAATTGCTCGCCCTCGAACAGCGGGATCAGCGGATCGGCCGACAGGCTCTGCATCAGGTAGTCGCGCAGGCCCTTCTCAAACTGCCAAGTGGTCGTTTCCGGTGGCTTGTCGCCGCCTTTTTCGACTGTGCAGGTGACGATCACGCCGGGCATCAGCACGGCCTTGCTGCGTAGCAAATGCATCAGCTCGGGGCGCGGCAGTTCGGCGCTTTCGAAGTACTTGGGGTCGGGCCAGACGCGCACGCTGGTGCCGTGCTTGCGTTCGCCGCTGTTGGCCTTGCGCAGTTGCAGCGGCTCGGTCACGTCGCCACCGCCGAAGGCCAGCGTGGCCACCTGACCGTCGCGCCACACCGTCACGTGCAGGCGGCGCGACAGCGCATTCGTCACGCTGACGCCCACGCCGTGCAGGCCGCCGCTGAAGCTGTAGGCGCCGCCCGCGCCCTTGTCGAATTTGCCGCCGGCATGCAAGCGCGTGAAGACGATTTCGACCACCGCCACCTGCTCTTCCGGGTGCAGGCCGTAGGGGATGCCACGGCCGTCGTCGTCGACGCTGATCGAGCCATCGTCGTGCAGGGTGACGGCCACTTTCTTGCCGTAGCCGGCCAGGGCCTCGTCGGCCGCGTTGTCGATGACTTCCTGAACGATGTGCAGCGGGTTGTCGGTGCGGGTGTACATGCCCGGCCGCTGTTTGACGGGCTCCAGGCCCTTGAGTACGCGTATCGACGCTTCGCCGTAGCTGCTGCTGTTTTGCTTGATGGATGGCATGCGGCAGATTCTAGGAGTCGCCCCCGGGCCACCCCGGCCGCCCCGGCCGCCCCGGCAAGCGGGCCGCAGCCTCAGCCGTAGCGCGACATGTTCAGGCCAGCGATATCGATGTCGGGCGTCTTGCCCGACACCAGGTCGGCGATGACGCGGCCGGTGCCGGCCGACATGGTCCAGCCCAGCGTGCCGTGACCGGTGGCCAGCAGCAGGTTCTGCACGGGCGTGGTGCCGACGAGCGGCGTGCCGTCGGGTGTCATCGGGCGCAGGCCGCACCAGAAGCTGGCCTGGCTGACATCGCCGCCGCGCGGGAACAGATCGGTGACGACGTGGTTCAGCGTGGCGCGCCGGGCCTCGCGCAGATTCAGGCTGTAGCCGGCCAGTTCGGCCGTGCCGCCGACCCGGATGCGGTCACCCAGCCGCGTGACGGCGACCTTGTGGGTTTCGTCCATCACCGTGCTTTCGGGCGCGCCGCTGGCGTCGGTGATGGGCACGGTGATGCTGTAACCCTTCACCGGATAGACGGGGATGCGGATGCCCACAGGCGCCAGCAGGCCAGCCGAGTGGCTGCCCAGCGCCACCACCACCTTGTCGGCGCTCAACAGGCCCGCATCGGTGAAGACGCCGGTGATGGCGCCGCCGCCGACCTGCAGGCCGTCGATGCGGGTGTTCCATTTGAATTGCACGCCCAGCGCGGCGGCCATTTCGGCCAGGCGGTTGCTGAACAGATGGCAGTCGCCGGTCTCGTCGTTGGGCAGGCGCAGCGCGCCGACGAACTTCTCTTGCGTCAACTTCAAGGCCGGCTCGACGGCCGTGAAACCGGCGCGGTCCAGCACCTCAAACGGCACGCCGTACTGCTTCAGGATGGCCACGTCGCCCCCGATGCTGTCGAGCTGCTTTTGCGTGCGGAAGAGCTGCAGCGTGCCCTGGGCGCGGTCGTCGTAGGCGATGCCGGTTTCGGCCCGCAGTGCCTTCAGGCAGTCGCGGCTGTATTCGGCCAGCGGCACCATGCGGCTCTTGTTCAGCGCATAGGCCTTCGCGGTGCAATTGGCCAGCATCATCGCGCCCCAACGCCACATGGCCGGGTCGAACATCGGCCAGATGACCAGCGGGCTGTGCTGCATCAGCATCCACTTGATGGCCTTGATCGGCACGCCCGGCCCGGCCCAGGGCGCGCTGTAGCCAGGGCTGACTTCGCCGGCGTTGCCGAAGCTGGTTTCCAACGCCGGGCCGCTTTGGCGGTCCACCACCGTGACCTCATGTCTGGCCTTGGCCAGGTAATAGGCCGAAGCCACACCGATCACCCCACCGCCCAGCACCAGAACTTTCATCGCAGCCTCCTGTGTCCTGGGCCACTGTAGCCACCCTGCTGGCGTGAAGCTGCAGCGTTTTCCAAGACAATCGCCGGATGAATGCAGCTTCCACGCCGCCGGCGCCGTCCACCGCACCGGAACGCC
>JAYVBO010000425.1:0-3054 GCA_043750435.1 Betaproteobacteria bacterium
GGCAGTGCGCCCACTTTTGGCGCTAGCATGACTGCGCCCCGCAGGAGAGCTAGACCATGGCCGTGAAGGTGCTGATCCTCGAAGACAACCCGGTGGCGCGCAGTTTTCTCTGCCGCGTCGTGCGCGAGAGTTTCAGCGACACCATCACCATCACCGAAGCCGGCGACCTGGAAGCCGCGCGGCGCCACATCTCCCTGACCGGCGGCGCCCAGGGCCTGCACGGCGCGGACCCCTACAAGCTGATCCTGGTCGACCTGGAACTGCCCGACGGCAACGGCATGGAACTGCTGACCGAACTGGGCCACTACCCGGCCACCAAGATCGTCACCACGCTGTATTCCGACGACGACCACCTCTTCCCCGCGCTGCAGTGCGGGGCCGATGGCTACCTGCTGAAGGAAGACCGTTTCGAGGTGCTGGTGGAAGAGTTGCAAAAGATCGTGCGCGGCCAGCCGCCGCTGTCACCGGCCATCGCGCGGCGCCTGCTGACCCACTTCCGCCACGGCACGCCCGGCGACAACCACGCCGGCGATTCGGGCTTCATGCCGGCCAGCACGCTGACCACCAGCAAGCCCGTGCCGCTGGAAAAGCCCCCCGACCACGAACGCCTGACGCCGCGTGAAAGTGAAGTCCTGACTTACCTCAGCAAGGGCTTCACCATCAAGGAAATCGCCAGCCTGATGGGCATCAAGTGGTTCACCGTCAACGACCACATCAAGTCCATCTACAAGAAGCTGAACGTGTCCAGCCGCGCCGAAGCGGCGGTGCTGGCCAGCAAGCAAGGTCTGGTCTGAGGCCGCGCGGCCCGCAGCCCGGCGTGCCCTGCTCACCCTCTCGGCTTGCCTGGCTTTTGCGGCCCGTCTGACCCACCCACCGCGGCGATGAGCGCCTCCGCCCCGCCGCCAGACTTGAGCAGCACTTCGGTGCCCAGCCGACCGGGGCCCGGCGATTCGGCCTTCGACGCCAGCGCCTTCGAAGCCGGACCTGACCCTGACCGACCCAGCACTTGGATAGGCTGGCGTCGCCGTGCCCTGGTGGTTGCGGCGCTGCTGGGCTGCCTGGCGGCGTTCTCGCTGGCCCGCTGGCTGGCCGCCGCGCCGCAGCTGGACAGCGCCTGGCAGGCCGGGCCCGGCGGGCAACTGGTGCTGGCCCACAGCGCGCTGCCGGCCCTGCAAGTCCACCAGGGCCAAGCCTTGCAGGCCATCCAGGCGAACGACGGCCCAGTCACCCCCATCGACGCCCGCATCCTGCACCGCGCCCTGCGCTGGCAGCCTGATGAAGTGGCCCGTGCCGCGCAGGTCGCTCAGCAGCAAGCCTGGTCGCGGGCGCTGGGCAGCGGCGAAATGCGATTGCGCTTCGAGAACGGCAGCACGGTGGAACAGACACCGGCGCCGCGGGGCTACGGCGGCCTGGGCTTGTTGTTCGGGCTGCTGATGAGCCTGGCGCTGCTCGTCTACCTTTTGGGCGTGGAGCTGGCACTGGCGCGTCCGCAAGCCAGCAGCCTGCTGTTCCTGACGATGGCGCTGTGCCAGGCCAGCCACCTGGCGATCGTGGCCCTGGAAACGGCGCCAGGCCCGGGCCTGAACACCGCGGCTTGGATGGCCAGCCTGCCCTGGCGGGTGGCGCTGGACCTGGCCACCGCGGCGGCGGCGCTGCAGGCCTCGATGCTGGCACCGCGCCGCCTGCCACACGCGGGTCTGGTCAGCGCTGCCGGGTGGGCGGTGTTGCTGGCCTGGCTGGTGCTGGCGCAGGCTGGCGCTCCAGGGCCGATGGGCGAACTGGGGGCGGTCGGGCCGCTGTGGTGGTGGGGGCAACTGGCCTGTCTGGCCGTGGCCGCAGCAGCGCTGGCCGCCATCAGCCATTCCTACCGCCTGGAATCCAACCCCTACGCGCGGGTGGTGCACCGCTTTGCTGTGCTGGCGATGGCCACCTTCGTGACGGCGACCGGGGCAGTGGCCTGGACGGCAGGCCTGCCTGGCCTGGGAGCCCGCGTGGCGGAAGGCGCGGCCGTCGGCTGGGCCATCGTTTTCGCGATGATCTTGTTGCAGGTGCCTTCAATGGGCCGCAGTCGGCAGTTGCTGCGCGAATTCGCGTTGCTGGCCGGTATCAGCACCGTGGCCACGGCGCTGGACTTGCTCTTCGTGGCCGTCTTTTCGTTGGGGTCCACCACCTCGCTGACCCTCTCGGTGTTCATCGCGCTGGCCCTGTATGCCGGCGCCCGGCAGTGGGTCGTCAGCCACCTGCTGGGCGGCAGCATGCTGACCACCGAGCGCACCTTCGACCAGCTCTACCGCGCTGCCCGTGCGGTGCAGGCTGAGCCGGCGCGCTACCCAGCGGTGCTGGGTGCGCTGCTGCGCGAGCTCTTCGAGCCGCTGGAGGTGGTCCGTGTTGAATGGGTGCCAGTCCGTGCGCGCATCGTGGGCAATGGCGCAGCCCTTGTGGTGCCGCTGCGCAGCAGCGACGACGATGCAACGCAGGCCGGGGCACTGGCCCTGCGCTTCGCCAACCGCGGGCAACGCCTGTTCACGGCGGACGACGCGCGGCTGGCCGACCGCGTGGTCGATCAGTTGCGCCGCGCTGTGGCCTACGACCGGGCCGTGGAACGCGGCCGCGCCGAAGAACGCCTGCGCATCGCGCAAGACCTGCATGACGACATCGGCGCCCGCCTGCTGACCCTGATGTACCAGGCGCCCAGTCGCGAGATGGAGGACTACATCCGCCACACCCTGCAAGACCTGAAGACCTTGACGCGCGGGCTGGCTGCTTCTGAGCACCGGCTGTCGCACGCTGCCGCCGAATGGAAATCCGACCTCACGCAACGACTGGCAGCGGCCCACGCCACACTGAGTTGGTCCTTCGAATACGACCGCGACTTGTTGCTGTCGGTGGTGCAGTGGTCCGCATTGACGCGGGTGCTGCGCGAACTGGTCAGCAACGCGCTGTACCACGGGCATGCCACGCACATTGCCGTGAACTTCGCGCTGGAAGGCGGCGCACTGAGCCTGCAGGTGGCCGATGATGGCGAAGGTGTCGACCCGCTATCCTGGGCGCACG
>JAYVBO010000426.1:0-3051 GCA_043750435.1 Betaproteobacteria bacterium
GGCCCATGGGGCTTGGGAAGCCGATCTTCCAATCGGGACGCGAGCCTGCCCAGTGGGGCTGTCCCGCTTGCGGACCATCAAATCTTATGGCATTGTCAGTGCCATTACATTTTTGACGGCTGCGCCTCCCGCCTCAGGCGGGCCCGCCGCGCGTAAAGGCCATCACGCCGTCGGCCACCTTGCCAAAGCGCAAGGCCAGCAAGTCCAGCACGTAGTTCTGATACAGGCGCCAGGGCTTGCGGTCGCCCTGTTTGGGCAACAGCGCCGCAGCCCGCTGCACATAGCCCGAGGTGAAGTCCAGGAAGGGCTCGGGCGCGACATTGGCACCGCGTGTGGGCGTGAAGACGGTCTGGCCGTGGCGGTCCATGTGGCGCAGCACGCGGCAGAAATAGCGCGCCGTCAAGTCCGCCTTCAACGTCCAGCTGGCATTGGTGTAGCCGAAGGTGTTGGCCAGGTTGGGCAGGCCGCTGAACATCATGCCCTTGTAGACCAGCAAGTCGGCCGGGTTCACCGGCACACCGGCCAGGCTCAGCTTCACATCGCCCAGCACATTCAGCTGCAGCCCGGTGGCGGTGACGATCACGTCGGCCTTCAGCACCTCGCCGGACTGCAGCTGTATGCCCTGCGGCGTAAAGGTCGCGATCTGGTCGGTGGCCACCGATGCGCGGCCGGCACGCAGGGTCTGGAACAGGTCGCCGTCGGGCACCAGGCACAGGCGCTGGTCCCAGGGCTTGTAGTGCGGCATGAAATGCTTGTTGACATCGAACTGCGGACCCAAGGCCTGGCGCACCATGCCCACCAGCCGCGCCTTGGACGGTTCGGGGTACTTGCGCATCAGGCGGTAGTAGTACAGGCCGACCAACACGTTCTTGGCGCGGATCAAGAAATAGGCCAGGCCCGCCGGCAGCCGGCGCTTCAGGGTTTCGGCGATGGCGTCAATGGCCGGTCGCGCCACCACGTAGGACGGCGAACGCTGCAGCATCGTCACGTGGGCCGCCGTGCGTGCCATTTCGGGCACCAGCGTGACGGCGGTGGCGCCGCTGCCGATCACCACCACCTGCTTGCCGGCGTAGTCCAGCGCTTCGGGCCAGAACTGCGGGTGCACCACGGTGCCGGTGAATTGCGCTTCGCCGGGAAACGAGGGCCGGTGGCCCTGGGCGTAGCTGTAGTAGCCGCTGCAGAACAGCAGGAAGCGCGGCTTCAGCTGCACGCGCTGGCGCTGCGGGCCGCGCTCCACCTCCACGGTCCAGCGCCCCTCGGCGGCTGACCAGTCGGCGCTGAGCAGGCGGTGCTGCGTGCGGATGTGCGCGCCGATGCCGTGTTCGACAGCGGTTTCGCGGATGTAGTCGCGGATAGACGGGCCGTCGGCGATGGCCTTGGCGGCGCGCCAGGGCTTGAACTCGTAGCCCAGGGTGTACATGTCGGAATCGGAACGGATGCCGGGGTAGCGGAACAAGTCCCAGGTGCCCCCGATGGCCTCGCGGGCTTCCAGCAAGGCGAACGATTTGTCCGGGCAATCGCGCTGCAGATGCACAGCGGCGCCTATGCCCGACAGGCCCGCGCCGACGATCAGCACGTCCAGTTCTTCGGGCGCGCTGCGGCGCTGCGCCGACAGCAAGAAGGCCGCTGCCGCGCGCACCGAGCGGCGCGATTCCGGCAACTGGCGCACCAGCTGCCAGACATGGGCGACGACGGGAAACACCAGCAGTTCGACCGTCACCCCGCCTTCGCGCGCCTTCTGCGCCAGGCGTATCGAATCGTCGCGCAGCACTTCGGACTCGCCCACGTGCAGCAGCAGCGGCGGCAGGCCCGCCATGTCGCCGAACAAGGGCGAGGCCAGCGGCTGCGTCGGGTCGGCGCCGGCCAGGTAGGTCTCGGCCAGAAGGGGCAGTTGCGCGGGGTCGAACATCGCATCGCGCCCGGCGTTGAGCGTGACCGACGGGCTGGCGCCCGTCAGGTCCAGCGCCGGCGAGAACAGGGCCGCCGCAGCCGGCAGGGGTTCGCCTGCATCGCGCAGGGCCAGCATCAAGCCCAGGGCCAAATTGCCGCCGGCGCTGTCGCCGGCCACCACGATGCGGCTGGCCGGTGCGGCCGCGCGCAAGGCCCGGTAGACCGCCATCGCGTCTTGCGGTGCCGCCGGGAACGGGTGCTCGGGCGCCAGGCGGTAGTCGGGTGCGAACACGCGCAGGCCTTGCAGGGCGAAGGCCGCCGTCAGCGGCCGGTGGGTGCGCGCCGAGCAGCCGACGAAACCGCCGCCGTGCAGGTACAGCAGCGTGGTGTTCACGCCGGGGCCGGGCGCTTGGGCCTCGACCCACTCGCCGGGCACGCCACCGACGGTGGCTGGTGTGTAGCGAACGCCCTTGGCAGCGGACAGCGGCTGGGCGAAGGCCGCGCGGAAGGCGGCGATGTTGCGCATGTCGGCCAAGGCCGGCCTGACCCGGCGGCGCACCACGAACGTGGCCACGCGGGCCTGCCAGCTTGCTTTCGTCATGGGGGTGGTACCGGTGAGTGATTCAGGTGATGCGGATGCCCTGGCGGGCGAGGCCGCGCGCCACCCACTTCCAGTAGGTCACGGGGAACAGGCGTTGCACCCAGGGCGATGCCGGTGCGCACTCCGCCGGGGTGCACCACCGTCAGGCGCACCGATGAGCGGCTGGCTTCCAGTTCGTGGCGCAGCGACTCAGAGAACCCGCGCACCGCGAACTTGGCCGCGCAATAGGCGGTCTGCCCCGGCGGCGCGATGATGCCGAAGACGCTGGAGAGGTTGACGATCTGCGCCGCCGGCGCCTGCTGCAGCAAGGGCAGGAAGGCCCGCGTCAGCCGCACCACCACGCCGCCGCGCGGGTCCAGACAGGTTGGGGCAGGATTCATGTTCATGGCTGCCTATCGGGCGATCAGCAGCGCTTGTTCGGCAGCCAAGCAGGAATCGATCATGCACCCTCCAATATATTGGCACTATACGTGCCAATACAGTTGCCGGTCAACACCGGGAATGCCCGCGAATGCCCGGGTATGACCGATGGATACACGGGGGGGGGGGGGGGGGGGGGG
>JAYVBO010000427.1:0-3050 GCA_043750435.1 Betaproteobacteria bacterium
GCGGCGAACCAGCTGACGTGGGTGACCGGACGCTGCGCCGCATCCGCGTCTGCCAGGCGGTTGGCTGTGTCCCAGTCCTGCAGGTAGCCCGCATCAGCAAAGGTGCGAGGCACCTGGTCACGCTGCCACAGGGGCTGGGCCTGCACGAAGCGCAGGAAGTCGCCCTGGGTGACGGGCGTGGTGCGCATCGCGAAGGCGGGCACCTTCACGTCTTCCTGGGTGGCGTCGTTGGCCAGCACGCTGGCCAGGGTGCCGGCCGGCACCGCCACATCGGCCGGTGCCGGCTGGGCCCACGCCGGGCCCAGCCCGGCGCCCAGCGCGGCGCCCCACAGCAGCGCCGCAGCGCAGCGCCGGGCCCCGCAGCGGGTGACGGACGTGGCCACGGCCATGCTCAGTGCGCCGGCGCCGGTGCGGCCACCTTGGTCGCACGCACCTTCTTCACGTCGTCGGTGGTGATGCGGCCGCCGGCGTTGCCGAAGCTGTTCAACACATAGGTCAGGATGTTGGCCACGCCGTCGTCATTGATCTGGTTCATCGGCGGCATCACCGAGTCGTAGTCCTTGCCATTCACCTTCAGCTTGCCGCTCAGGCCGTGCAAGACGACGCTGATGACCTGCTGCGGGTCTTTGGCCAGGTAGTCCGATTGCGCCAGGGGCGGAAAGACACCCGCCAACCCGGCCCCGTTGGCCTGGTGGCAGACCGAGCAGGTGCCGACGAACAGTTCCTTGCCGGCCTGCACCTGGTCTTGCAGCGTCAAGGTGCCGCTGGCCGCCGCCTTGGTGGCCGCAGCAACCGCATTCATGTTCGGCTGCGAACGGTCGCCCAGGTAAACCGAGTCGAGTTCCTTGCCCGAATAGATGGCCTTGTCTTCGGCGCCATTGATCTTCAGGATGGCCAGCGCGCCCTTGTTGAAGGCACGGAAGATGGAGTGGTCGACCAGCACATAGCTGCCCGGCACCTTGGCCTTGAATTCAACCGAGACGGCGCCGCCAGCCGGGATCAGCGTGGTCTGCACATTGCGCTGAATATTCGAGCCGCCTTCGTAGCGCACCTTGTCGAAGATGGCGCCGATGACGTGGAAGCTGGACACCAGATTCGGCCCGCCGTTGCCCACGAACAGCCGCACCGATTCACCGACCTTGGCGGTGATGGCCTTGTCGCCGGTCAGCGCGCCTTCGGCACCGTTGAACAGCACGTAGGTCGGCCGCTCATCGATGGCCTTCTCCATGTCGAAGGGCTGCAGGCCCTTCTCGCGGTACTTGCCGGTGGTGTAGAAATCGCCCTGCATCACGTAGTACTCGTGGTCAACCTTGGACAGCCCTTCCGGGGGTTCGACCAGGATCAGCCCGTACATGCCGTTGGCCACGTGCATGCCCACCGGCGCGGTGGCGCAGTGGTAGACGTAGATGCCTTCGTTCAGCGCCTTGAAGGTGAACTGCGATTCATGGCCCGGCGCGGTGAAGCTGCTGGCCGCGCCGCCGCCCGGGCCGGTGACGCCGTGCAAGTCGATGTTGTGCGGCATCTTGCTGCTGGGGTGGTTCTTCAGGTGGAATTCCACCGTGTCGCCCTGGCGCACGCGGATGAAGCTGCCCGGCACGCTGCCGCCGAAGGTCCAGAAGGTGTAGTTCACGCCTTCGGAGATCTGCATCTCTTTTTCTATCACTTCCAGTTCGACGATGACCTTGGCCGGCACCTTGCGCATGGTGGGCGGCGGCACGTTGGGCGGGCTGGTCAGCACGGCGCGGATGACCGGACCCTGCGGCGGGCCAAGGTCGCCGGGGTCGCGGGCGCCCCTGGCAGTCGGGCCGGCGGCCACGGCGGCGGTGGCCAGCAGGCTGCACGCCAACAGGGCCAGGGAAAGACGGGTCTGGAAGCGGGTCTGGAAACGGGCAATCATGAAACGCTCCTCGCGTGGGCTGACTGGGACGAACGGGTGGGATGGGGACTGGTGGCGATGCCGGACACGGCAGCCCGGCGCAGCAGTCGGAAGGCATACAGGGCCAGAAAGACGGCGCCGGCGGCGAAGACGATGTCGCCCGGCACGCGCAGCCAGACCAGCGTCTCCATCACCTTGGAATGGATGATTTCGGGCGAACGGGCGTACCACAGGCCCTTGTCGATGCTGGCCCAGGCCTGGTACAGGCCGGCCGGCAGCAGCGACATGAAGACCATCATTGCCAGGCCGATGTTCAAACCCCAGAAGGCGGGCTTGAGCAGGCTGTCGGTGTGCAGGCCGCGGGCGTAGAGGTTGCGCAGGCAGAACAGCAGCAGGCCGATGCCCAGCATGCCGTAGACACCGAACAGCGCGGCATGACCGTGGGCCGCCGTCATGTTCAGGCCCTGCACGTAGTACAGCGAGGCCGGCGGGTTGATGGCAAAGCCCAGCACCCCGGCGCCCACGGTGTTCCACAAGCCCACGGCGACAAAGCACATCACCGGCCACTTGTAGGCGGCCAGCCAAGGCGCGCCCTGGCTGCGGCGGTAGGTTTGCAGGGCTTCCAGGCCGATCATGGCCAGGGGCACCACTTCCAGCGCCGAGAACACCGCGCCGACGGAAATGACCGAGGTCGGCGTGCCCGTGAAGTACAGGTGGTGCAGCGTGCCCAGGATGCCGCCGAACAGGAAGACGATGGTTTCGGCGACGATGGCGCGGTTGGCGCTGGTGGCGCGCACCAGGCCGAGCTTGGTGAAGATCAGCGCAACGACGGCGGTGGCGAAGACCTCGAAGAAGCCTTCGACCCACAGGTGCACCAACCACCAGCGCCAGTACTCGACCATCGAGTAATGGGTGTGCTGGCCCCACATCAGCGAACTGGCGTAGAAGCCGCCGATGCAGGTGGCCGACAGAAACACCATGGCCACCAGGCCGCGGGTTTCCGACGGCCTCATCAACGCCGGCCACAGCGCGCGGCCCAGCAGGAATAGCCAGAACAGCAGGCCGACAAACAGCAGCAACTGCCAGACGCGGCCCATGCTGGTGTATTCCAGACCCTGGTTGCCGATCCAGAAGCTGTAGTCGAAACCCAGGTGCTGCAGCGTGCCCAGCCAGC
>JAYVBO010000428.1:0-3050 GCA_043750435.1 Betaproteobacteria bacterium
AAGTCGCGCCTGTCCTGTGCACCGGCCAGCATGCAGCCCAGGCAGACGAAGCCCGAGTGCTTGCCCGAGCAGTTGTTGTGCAGCGCGCTGGGCGCCTGCCCGGCGGCGGCCAGTGCTTTGGTCGCGCCGTCGTTGTAGGGCCAGTGAGTGCCACATTCCAATGCGGTCGCATCCAGGCCAGCTTTGGCCAGCATGCTGGCGGCCGTTTGCGCGTGGCGTGGCTCGCCGCCGTGGCTGGCGCAGGCCAGGGCCAGCTCTTCGTTGCTGAGGCCGTAGCGATCGGCGGCGCCGCTTTCCACCAGCGGCAAGGCCTGCAGCACCTTCACGGCCGAGCGCGGAAAGATGGGCCGAGTGATGTCGCCGAGCGATGTGTGGACGGCACCGTCGGCGTCGACGATGGCCAGCGCACCGCGGTGGCTGGATTCGACGGCGCTGCCGCGCAGCACGTCGACAAGGGTGGGGTTGCTTGGCATGCCAAGGACTTTATCGCGAGCCCTGTGAAGGCGCGGGGTGGCGGCTATCCTCCTTGCATGCCCGCCATCCTTCAGGTCTCCCAGATCGCCAAGACCTATGCCTCGGGCCACTGCGCCCTGCAGGCCATAGACCTCGACATCCAGCGCGGCGAAATCTTCGCTTTGCTGGGCCCCAACGGTGCCGGCAAGACCACCCTGATCAGCATCATCTGCGGCATCGTGCGGGCCAGCGCCGGCACGGTGGTGGTTGACGGCCACGACATCGTGCGTGACTACCGCGCCGCGCGCAGCCTTATCGGCCTGGTGCCGCAGGAACTGACCACCGACGCCTTCGAAACGGTGTGGGACACGGTGTCTTTCAGCCGGGGCCTGTTCGGCAAGGCGCCGAATCCGGCGCACATCGAAAGCGTGCTGAAGTCGCTGTCGCTGTGGGACAAGAAGGGCAGCATGATTCGCCAGCTGTCGGGCGGCATGAAGCGCCGCGTGATGATCGCCAAGGCGCTGTCGCACGAACCGCAGGTGCTCTTCCTGGACGAGCCGACGGCGGGTGTGGACGTGGAACTGCGCCGCGACATGTGGCAGCTGGTGCGCCAGTTGCGCGACACCGGCGTGACGGTGATCCTGACCACCCACTACATCGAAGAAGCCGAAGAGATGGCCGACCGCATCGGCGTGATCAGCAAGGGCCAGCTGATCCTGGTGGAAGACAAGGTTGAACTGATGCACAAGCTGGGCAAGAAGCAGCTGAAGCTGCAACTGGCGCATCCGCTGGCCGCGCTGCCCGCCGCGCTGGCCGACCACGCGCTGGAATTGGCCGACGGCGGCCTGACGCTGACCTACACCTACGACACGCGCAACGACCCGGCGCAAGCTGGCGGCAGCGCGAATGGGAGCGGGATAGCCGCGCTGCTGCACGATCTGGGCGCGGCCGGCGTCACCTACAAAGACCTGCAGACTTCGCAGAGTTCGCTGGAAGACATTTTCGTGAGCCTGGTGCACACCCCATGAACCTGTACGCTGTCCGCGCCATCTACGGCTTCGAGATGAAGCGCACCTGGCGCACGCTGATGCAAAGCGTCGTCTCGCCGGTGCTGTCCACCAGCCTCTACTTCATCGTTTTCGGCGCGGCCATCGGTTCGCGCATTCCTGAAGTCGGCGGCGTGGCCTACGGTTCCTTCATCGTGCCGGGTTTGATCATGCTGTCGCTGCTGACGCAGAGCGTTTCGAACGCCAGTTTCGGCATCTACTTTCCGCGCTTCACGGGCACCATTTACGAACTGCTGTCAGCCCCGGTGGGACCCTTTGAGATCTTGCTCAGCTACGTGGGGGCGGCGGCCAGCAAGAGCATCGCACTGGGGCTGATCATTCTGGCCACGGCCGGTTTCTTCGTGCCCATGCGCATTGAACATCCGGTGTGGATGCTGCTGTTCCTGGTGCTGACGGCGGTCACTTTCAGCCTGGTCGGTTTCATCATCGGCATCTGGGCCGACAACTTCGAGAAGTTGCAGGTGGTGCCGCTGTTGATCATCACACCATTGACTTTCCTGGGCGGCAGCTTCTACAGCATCGACATGCTGCCGCCCGTCTGGCAGAAGGTGGCGCTGTTCAACCCGGTGGTCTACCTGGTCAGCGGGTTTCGCTGGTCTTTCTACGGCCAGGCCGATGTCAGCGTGGGCCTGAGCCTGGCGATGACGGCGCTGTTCATGGGCGCCGCGCTCTTGGTGCTGGCCTGGATTTTCCGCACCGGCTACCGGCTCAAGGCTTGATCTGCTGAAGGCGTCTGCCTTGCCGCTGCAGCCTGCCGTGGGCGCCGTCGAACTGCTGGGCGTTGATTTCACCTGCGCGCCCAGCCGCCGCAAGCCCATCACGGTGGCGCACGGGCGCTGCATGGGCGCGGTGCTGAAACTGGAACGGCTGGATGCCCTGCCCACCCTGGCCGACTTCGAAGCGCTGCTGCGTGAACCAGGGCCCTGGTTGGGCGCTTTCGACTTCCCCTTCGGCCTGCCGCGCGCTTTTGTGCAGGCGCTGGAACTGGGTGACACGGCCGACGCCGTCATCCAGGCCGTGCACCGCCGTTGCCCCACGCGCATGGCCTTCCGTGCGCTGGTGGACGCCTGGGGCAACGGGCAGCCCAAGGGCCAGCGCCTGATCCACCGCGCGGCCGACAGCGCCATGCCCGGCCTCAGTTCCACCAGCCCGCTGCAGACACGCTACGTGCCCGTGGGCTTCATGTATTACGAAGGGCTGGCGCGGCTGGTGTCGGCCGATGTGACCATCCCGAAGCTGCGCAGCGGCGACCCCGCGCGGGTGGCGCTGGAAGGCTACCCGGGGCTGCTGGCTTTCGAGCTGATCGGCCGGCGGTCCTACAAGAATTCGACCGAGCCTGACCGGCTGATCGCGCGCAAGGACATCGTCGACGCGCTGGAACAGGGCCGCACCCGTCTGGGCCTGCGCCTGAAGCTGACGCACGCCCAGCGCGAAGCGCTGGTCGACGACGCATCGGGCGACCGCCTGGACGCCGCGCTGTGCCTGATGCAGGCCGGCTGGGCGGCCGGGCGCGCCGACGGCGGCCTGCCG
>JAYVBO010000429.1:0-3048 GCA_043750435.1 Betaproteobacteria bacterium
CTGCGCTTCGAAAGCGGCGGCCACCGCGTGCAACGCGTGCCCAGCACCGAAAGCCAGGGCCGCATCCACAGCAGCGCGTGCACGGTGGCTGTGATGCCCGAGCCCGACGAAGCCGAAGAGGTGACGCTGAACCCGGCCGATCTGCGCATCGACACCTTCCGCGCCAGCGGCGCCGGCGGCCAGCACATCAACAAAACCGACAGCGCCATCCGCATCACCCACTTGCCCACCGGCCTGGTGGCCGAGTGCCAGGACGACCGCAGCCAGCACCGCAACAAAGCCAAGGCCATGGTGGTGCTGCAGGCGCGGCTGAGTGACAAGGAACGCAGCGCACGCGCCGCCAAAGAGGCCGCCACGCGCAAGGGCCTGATCGGCAGCGGCGACAGCAGCGACCGCATCCGCACCTACAACTTCCCGCAGGGCCGGCTGACCGACCACCGCATCAACCTGACGCTGTACAAGCTGGCGCAGATCATGGACGGCGACCTGAGCGACGTGGTCAACGCGCTGCAGGCGGCACGCGCCAGCGAGCAGTTGGAACAGCTGGAAGCCGGCGGCCGATGAACAAGCCATGCGCATTGCCGAGCTGCTGAACGACGCGCGCCAGGCCGGCGTGGACAGGCTGGACGCGCAGTTGCTGCTCGGCCACCTGCTGAACCGGCCGCGCGCCTGGCTGCTGGCGCATGACGACGATGCGCTCAGCGAAGCCCAAACCACGACCTTGCAAACGCAATTGCGGCAGCGCGCGGCCGGCGTGCCGCTGGCCTACCTGGTGGGCGAGCGCGATTTCTGCGGCCTGGCGCTGCAGGTCACGCTCGACGTGCTGGTGCCCCGGCCCGAGACCGAATTGCTGGTGGAGTGGGCGCTGGAAAGACTGGCCACCGCGCCTGAAGGCAGCCTGGTCGATCTGGGCACCGGCAGCGGCGCCATTGCGCTGGCCGTCAAGCACCGGCAGCCCGCCGCCGCCGTCACCGCCAGTGACGCCAGCGCCGCTGCACTGCAGGTGGCCCAGGCCAACGGCGCCCGCCACGGTCTGGCTGTCAACTGGCTGCTGGGTGACTGGTGGGCGCCGCTGCACGGCCGCCGCTACGGGCTGGCGGTGTCCAACCCGCCCTACGTGGCAGGCGACGACCCCCACCTGGCTACCCTGAGCCACGAACCGCGCGGCGCGCTGACCCCCGAGGGCGACGGGCTGGCGGCATTGCGGCGCATCGTTCAAGGCGCGCCCGAGCACCTGCTGCCGGGTGCCTGGCTGCTGCTGGAGCACGGCCACGACCAGGCCGATGCCGTGCAGGCGCTGCTGACCGAGCGGGGCTTTGTCGACGCGCAGACACGCGAAGATCTGGCTGGCCTGCCCCGCTGCACGGGCGCAGTCTGGCGCCGGTGAACCCGGCCCGACAGCAGCGCGCGGAATAGCGCCGGGAAATCGGCCACACGGAGGACGCCGGGCGGCAGCTTCCGGCGCATGATGGCTTTGCCACTGCACCGCTGGAGACTGCCATGAAATACCGGACGTTCTGCCTGGGTTGGTCCATCGCCCTGATGGCCTTGCAGGCCAGCGCCGCCGACGGGCTGCAGGCCCCCGCCGCCGGCACCGTCTGGCCGCAGTGGCAGGTGCGCATCGGTTTGCAGACGGGCAATGTGTCGCCCTTGTCGATGTCCACGGCCTTCGGCGGCACGCGCTTCGGACTGGGGCAGGCCAGCGCCGCCTGGCGCAATGGCCTGGCCCTGACGGCCGACCTGGGCCTGGTCGCCGAGCGGCTGGGCACCGGCAACAACCGCGCGATTTTTGGCTATGAAGGCAATGACGGCCTGCCGCGCGACGCGCGCCTGTCGCCCTTGCTGAAACTGGGCGTGCGCTACACCTTCTAGACCCTTCGGCATGGGCTGGGCGTCAGCCTGTCGCATACTTGCGGCCTGCTGATTTCGAGAAGGACATGTCCCATGAGCGACGTGCAACAACGCATAGACGAACTGGTCAAGGGCAACCGCGTGGTGCTCTTCATGAAGGGCACCGCCCAATTCCCGCAGTGCGGCTTTTCCGGCCGCGCCATCCAGGTGATGAAGGCCTGCGGCGTCGACGATCTGAAGACCTTCAACGTCTTCGACGACGATGACGTGCGCCAGGGCATCAAGGACTACGCGCAGTGGCCCACCATCCCCCAGCTCTACGTCAACGGCGAATTCGTCGGCGGCTCGGACATCATGATGGAGATGTACCAGTCGGGCGAACTGCAACAGCTGCTCAGCCCGCCGAACTGAAGCCTGCGCCGACGCAAGCCGCCGGCTGCTGACTCAGGTGGTCGGCACGCCCCAGACGCGCCGCGCACCCAGCACGGCGTTCGGGTACTCGGGCTTGCCCCGGCTGCCGTTGTAGCGCCCCAGCGCCATGAAGACATCGCCGCGCTCGCGGTCGAGGTAGTGGCGCAGGATGGTGCAACCGAAGCGCAGATTGGTCTGCAAGTGGAAGAGGCGGCTGGCGTCGCCGTTGCCGATCAGGCGCGCCCAAAAGGGCATCACCTGCATGTAGCCGCGCGCCCCGGCTCGGCTGATGGCGTACTTGCGAAAGCCGCTCTCGACCTGGATCAGGCCCAGCACCAGCGCCGTTTCCAGCCCGGCGCGGCGGCTTTCGTACCAAACGGCTTCCAGAAACTCCACCCGCGTGTGGTTTTCGGTGAGGCGCTTCTTCAACTTTTCGCTGGCGGCGCCCAACCAACGCAAATAGGCCAGGCGCTCGTCCATCTTGTCGAAGCGCGGCCGGGGCGGAGCGGCCTCGGCCACCGCCGCCGCCAGCGCTGAACGCACGGCGTCGGCCAACGGCTCTTCCACCTGCGCGCCGGCCCAGGCACCGCGCCCGCACAAAACCAGCGGCCCGACGGCCCCGAAGAGCAGCGCACGGCGCGCCAGCGTCATACGGCGCGCCCTTGGCGGCCCGTCATGCCGCCACACGGGCCTTCAGCGTGGCCACGACATCGGCCAGCGGCAACACGGTGGCCGCCGCCTCGCGCCGGCCCTGCAGCTCAACCGTGCCGGCCTTCAGGCCGCGGT
>JAYVBO010000430.1:0-7105 GCA_043750435.1 Betaproteobacteria bacterium
GCAAGTGATCGATCAGGAGTTCGATCGCCGCGTCGTCCTGGCCCAGCACGATAAAAAATTCAGCTTGCTGTTCGAGGTCGAGCAGTTCGTCGATCGACACATCGCGCGGCGCCTGCCCCTCCTCGCGCAGATGCAAGGGGGGATCTGCCAAAACAACTGCTGAAATTTGTGCCGAAGTCGTTGGCTCACGCCAAGTCGGTGCTGGCGGTGGATGCGGTGCGAGTGTGGCTGCGTCTGGCGGAGCCTTGGCCATCGACCGCGGCGGCGTAGCCGTGGCCACAGTCGGCAGCGGCTGGGGCCGCAACAATTTTTCTTCGGCCGACGCTGGCGGCTCCCAACCGTCGGGGGGTGCTGGAGGCGGCCAGGCTGGCGCCGGCCGGGTGCGCGCCGGTCCGATCGGTGCCGTGTCCAGATCGGAATGAACGAAAGCCATCACGGCCGTCGGCTGCCGCTCGGCCAGTTCGGCGGCTATCAAGGCCTGCCGGCCCGCGGGTGTGGCCCGTTTCCAGGCGGCGTCCTGCGCATGGCGCGCGGCAGACAAGCGCAGCGCCAGCCATCCCGCCAGCAAGGCCAGCGCTGCGGCAGCGGCGCCGAGCATCCAGATCGAAGCCGGCGATTCGGCGTGAGCCAGTTGATCACGCAACTGCTCGGCCTCTGCGCGGTTGCTGTGCGCCTCTGCGCGCACTTGTTCAACGGTGCGCTCCAACGCCGCAATGCGGTCAGCAGCCGCCGAGGCCGCTGAGGCGGACTTCCGAGCCGCAGCCGCAGCCTCGGCCACGGCCTGCAAGGCATGTTCCACAGCGCCCCCAGCCACTACCAGCGGCTCGACCATGCCCAGACCTACCAAGTTGGACACGATTTGGCTTGGGTGCCGGGCAGCAGCCAAGGCCGGGGCGACTGCGGCACCCAAGTAGGCTGACCACGCCGACGTCGCACACCCCCCCGCGAAGCCGGCCGTGGCCAAGGCCAGCCAAAGCTGCGTTTTCAGCGTGCAACGGGTTAGTAACATCAAAGGTTGGGGCTCAGCTTCACTCTACACGAGCCCCATCCGAAAGTCGTTGAAGCGAGGTGCACCGGCCACCCATTTCGTGGCCCTTTCCACGTATCGCGCAGAAGGCGACCGATTCAAGTGTCGTAGCCCGGCGACCGCCGCTCCAGCCGCCGAAGCAGGCCGGGCCAAATCAGTTGCGAGCCCAATCCGCGGGTAACCACCGCCGACTGCTGGCGCGCGGTGGCGATGAGCGCCGGATCGACCGTCACCATCGGCCCGCCGCCGGCCTGGGCGCGGACCTGGATGGTGCAAACGGTCTCAAAAAGGTACATCGCCTGGAAAGCGTCAGCCACGGTACGGCCCACCGTCAGCAGGCCATGGTTGCGCAGCATCAGGAAGGACTTGTCGCCCAGATCGGCCACCAGCCGTGGCTTCTCTTCGTCGCTCAGGGCCAAGCCCTCGTAGTCGTGATAGCCCAGCGAATTCAACACAAACATGGACTGCTGTGACAGCGGCAGCACCCCACCCTGCTGCGCCGAGACCGCGATGCCATTCAAGGAATGAACATGCAGCACGCAACCGATGTCGTGGCGCGCACCGTGCACCGCGCTGTGGATGACGAAGCCGGCCGGGTTCACGTCGAAGGGCGTGTCGTCCAGCTTGTTGCCCTGCGCGTCGACCTTGACCAGGCTGGACGCCGTGATCTCCTCGAACATGAATCCGTAGGGGTTGATCAGGAATTCGCCGGTGTGTTCGCCGTTGGGGCCGGGCACACAGGCGCTGATGTGAGTGAAGACCAGGTCGTCCCAACCGAACAGGGCTACCAGGCGGTAGGCGGCGGCCAGGTTGACGCGGGTTTGCCATTCGGCCTCGCTGACCTGATGGCGGCGTTCGGGGATGTGCAACTTGGGACTGGGCATGTGGGTGGCTCCGGATGGCGGGGGCAGGCTTTGCAGGCGACGATAGAGAATCCGATGCTCTCGCTCCTGTCACTTCAGAGACAAGCCATGAATACCCCTGCTCCTACAATTGAAGAGCTCCAAAACATCGAATCGGGCGCGTGGTTCAGCAAGCTCTCCCTGTCATTGCGCCAAGCCATCCTGTCTCGCGCCACCGTGCGCCGCCTGAGCGACGGCAAGGCCATGGCCACGCGCGGCTCGCCGGCCGAAGAATGGTGCGGCGTGGCCAAAGGTGCGGTGCGCATAAGTTCGGTGTCGCTGTCGGGCAAGCAAGTCACGCTGACCTACGCCGAGCCCGGCACCTGGTTCGGCGACATCGCGCTTTTCGACGGCCTGCCGCGCACCCACGATGCCGACGCCCACGGCGAGACCACGCTGCTGTCTGTGCGCAAGGCCGACTTCAAGGATTTGCTGACCCAGCATGTCGAGCTCTACGAAGCCCTGCTGCGCCTGAACTGCCGCCGCCTGCGGCTGATGTTCGACCACTTCGAAGACCTCAACACGCGGCCGCTGCAGGCCCGGTTGGCCAAGCAGATCTTGCTGCTGGCGCGCGGCTACGGCATTGCGCAGGGCGAGGAAATTCGCGTTGGTCTGGCGCTGGCGCAGGAAGACCTGGCGCAGTTGCTGGGCGCCTCGCGGCAGCGCGTCAACCAGGAACTGAAAGGCTTCGAGCGCGAAGGCGCGGTGCGCGTCGAACCGACCCGGCTGGTGGTGCTGTCGCGCGAAAAGCTGCTGGCGATTTCCGAACGTTGACCTGAACGCTGAAAGCGGATCACACCCCATGGACCATTACACCGGCACCAAGCCCGTCGCTGACAGCCACGCCTTCGATGTGGCTGCCTTGCAAGCCTTTCTGACGCGCGAGATGCCGGGCTTTGCCGGCCCGCTGACCGTCGAGCAGTTCAAGGGCGGGCAGTCCAACCCGACCTACAAGCTGATCACCCAGGCCTGTGCCTACGTGATGCGCACCAAGCCGGGACCGACCGCCAAACTGCTGCCCTCTGCGCACGCCGTGGACCGTGAATTCCGCGTGATGAAGGGCCTGGGCACGCAAGGCTTTCCGGTCGCCAGGATGCACCTGCTGTGCGAAGACGAAGCCGTCATCGGCCGCGCCTTTTACGTCATGGAGTTCATGGACGGCCGCGTGATGTGGGACCAGTCGCTGCCGGGCATGACGCCGGCCGAACGGGGCGCCATCTACGACGAAATGAACCGCGTGATGGCGGCGCTGCACAGCGTGGACGTGCCAGCGGCGGGCCTGACCGACTACGGCCGACCGGGCAATTACTTCGAGCGCCAGATCGCGCGCTGGAGCAAGCAATACCTGGCCTCGGTCACCGAGGTCATTCCTGAAATGGACAGCCTGATCGCCTGGCTGCCGGCCCACCTGCCGGCGGGCGCGCTGGACGGCGCGCATGCCCCGACCGTGGTGCATGGCGACTACCGGCTGGACAACGTGGTCTTCCACAAGACCGAGCCGCGCATCATTGCCGTGCTGGACTGGGAACTGTCCACGCTGGGCCACCCGTTGGCCGACTTCAGCTACCACTGCATGTCCTGGCACATACCGCCGGGCGCCTTTCGCGGCATTGGCGGGCTCGACCTGGTGGCCTTGGGCATACCCAGCGAAGCCGACTACGTGCGCCGCTACTGCGAGCGCACCGGCCGCAGTGATGCCGACGCACTGGCCGCCGACTGGAATTTCTACCTCGCCTACAACCTGTTCAGGCTGGCTTCCATCATGCAAGGCATCGCCAAGCGGGTGGTCGACGGCACAGCGGCCAGTGCCCAGGCCCGCAGCAGCGGCGCTGCGGCCCGCACGCTGGCTGAAATGGGCTGGCGCTACGCCCAAAAACACGCGCCGGTCTGAGCCTGCGCCCCACCACCAACTGCCAGGAGATTGCGCATGGACTTCAGCTACTCACCCCGCACCCAAGACTTGCAGGCGCGGCTCATTGCCTTCATGGCCGAACATGTCTACCCCGCCGAGGCACGCTACTTCGCCGAGATCGAAGCCAACACCGCCGCAGGCAAGCGCTGGACGCCGCTCGAGGTCATCGAAGCGCTGAAGCCCAAGGCCCGCGCCGCCGGTTTGTGGAACCTCTTCCTGCCGCCGCACGCCGACGGCGCGCACGGCAACAGCGACGCCGAATTCACCTTCGGCCTGAGCAACCAGGACTACGCGCCGCTGGCTGAAATCATGGGCGCGGTGCCCTGGTCCAGCGAGGTCTTCAACTGCTCGGCGCCCGATACCGGCAACATGGAAACCATCGCCCGCTACGGCACGGCTGAGCACAAGGAACGCTGGCTGGCGCCGCTGCTGGCCGGTGAAATTCGCAGTGCCTTTGCGATGACCGAACCGGCCGTCGCCTCCTCGGACGCGACCAACATCGAATCCGATATCCGCCGTGAAACGACCAGTTCGGGTGACGACTACGTCATCAACGGCCGCAAGTGGTGGACCAGCGGCGCCGGCGACCCGCGCTGCGCCATCTTCATCTTCATGGGCAAGACCGACAAGTCGGCGCCGCGCCATTCGCAGCAATCGATGATCCTGGTGCCGCGCGACACCCCGGGCATCACCGTGATGCGGCCGCTGACCGTCTTCGGCTACGACGACGCACCGCATGGCCACATGGAGGTCGATTTCAAGAACGTGCGCGTGCCGGCCAGCAACATGCTGCTGGGTGAAGGGCGTGGCTTCGAGATCGCGCAGGGCCGCCTCGGGCCGGGCCGCATCCACCACTGCATGCGGCTGATCGGCATCGCCGAACGCGCGCTGAAACTGATGTGCGAACGCGCGGTCAGCCGCACCGCTTTCGGCAAGACCATTGCCCAGCAGACGGTGACCCAAGAGCGCATCGCCGAAGCCCGCTGCATGATCGACCAGGCGCGCCTGCTGACCCTGCACGCGGCCTGGAAGATGGACGCCGCCGGCAACAAGAGCGCCAAGGCCGAGATCGCGATGATCAAGGTGGTGGCACCGCAAATGGCCTGTCAGATCATCGACTGGGCGATGCAGGTGCACGGTGGCGCCGGCATGTGCCAGGACACGCCGCTGGCTTACTTCTACACCTTGAGCCGCACCCTGCGTTTTGCCGATGGCCCGGATGAAGTTCACCGCAACGCCATCGCGAAGCTGGAACTGGGCAAGTTGATGCCGGCTTAGGCCGCCGGCCTTTTGCCTATGGCTTGCGCTCGTCGCCGGGCAGCGCGCTGGCGGGCCACAGACTGGGCGCGGTCACCAGCGTGTCGGTCACCGAGCCTTCTTCGACGACCCGCCGCGCTGCGCGGATGGCGTTTTCGAAGACGCGCAGCCAACCTTGCACGACCCCGATCTGCGCGTCGGGTACGGCCGTGCGCAGCATCAAGCGGCCACGGCCGATCATCAACACCACCGGCACCTCAGGCGCCGCGCTGACGGCAGCCAGCGAAGCCGTCAGGCTGCCGTCCAGCCAGTGCTGCAGCCAGCCCTTGACGCTGGAGATGGCGACGTAACGTTCGCGCAGCAGCGGCATGTCGCTGCCCGGCAGCTTGGGGTACATCACCAGCCAGCGCATTTCAGGCGGCGTCTGGTTGTCGATGCGCGTCTGCACGCCTTCAACGGCCTGCTCGAAGACCGAGGTCTCCATGGCGCCGCACAGCACGCGGTTCATCAGCACGATCTGCAACTCCGCCGGCAGGCCCATCTCGGCACGCAGGCGCAGTTCCGAACCCGTGATGTAAGGCCGCTGTGAGGGGCCCCACTCCATGCGCCACGGCGTGACGCCGACACGGCCGTCGATGACGAAACCATCGTTGTGCACCCCGCGAAAGGCGTACTGGCGTGACTCGGCCCAGGGCGCGATGCCTTCCCATTCGGACGCTGGCGCCGGCGTGGCACCGGAGAACAGCCGCTTGAAGCCTTCGAGCATGATGGGTAGTCTGCGGACGCCAGCCACCAACATGGCGCCGGCCGGGAAGATGAGCATGAAAGACCCAGTGTATTCGGCAGGCACCCCGTGTGCCCACGGTGCCGGCGGCGTCTGCCGGCGCGTCAGCGGCAATTGCACCGAGAATCCAGCTTAGTGACTGCCCGTAGCTCAACTGGATAGAGCACCAGCCTTCTAAGCTGGGGGTCGCAGGTTCGAGTCCTGCCGGGCAGGCCATGATCGCGGAATGCGCTGGATTTGCTGGATGCGCATACAGTTCGGTCTTTGACCTGCTGGACATTCCGCGCGTGCTGGCCCTTGCCGAACTGAACCCCGAACAACGCCTGGCGGCTGTGCACCCGCCGCAGGACGGCCCGCTGCTGATCATCGCGGGCGCAGGCAGCGGCAAGACGTTGACGTTGGCCACCAGGCTGGCCTGGCTGGTGCACCAGGGCGCCGACCCGCAGCGCGTGCTGCTGCTGACCTTCTCGCGCCGCGCCGCCGCCGAAATGGGCCGCCGGGCGGGCCGCTTGCTGCACCAGTCGCTGGGCTTGAACGCCGGCAGCGCGCCGCCCGTGCTGCCCTGGTGCGGCACCTTCCACAGCGTGGCCGCGCGGCTGCTGCGCGACGAAGCGCCGCGCATCGGCCTGGCTCCGGCATTCACCGTGCTGGACCGCGCCGACACCCAAGACCTGCTGGCCATGTCCCGGCAGAGCCTGGGCCTGGCGGCCACCGAACACCGCTTCCCGATGCCGCCAACCTGCCTGGCCATCCTGTCGCGCACCCTGAACACCCGCGCCACGCTGGCTGACGTGTTGCGCAGCCAGTACCCCTGGTGCGCCGAGCACGAGGCCGACCTGCAGCGCCTGTACGCCGCTTTCGGCGCGGCCAAGCTGCAGCAGCAGTCGCTGGACTTCGACGACCTGCTGGTGTCGTGGTGGCACTTGATGCAGACGCCGGCGATGGCCCGGCGCATCGCCGCGCGCTTTGACCACGTGTTGGTCGATGAAGTGCAAGACATCAACCAACTGCAGGCCGACGTGTTGCACGCGCTGGCCGCGCAAGGCTGCACCCTGACGGCCGTGGGCGACGACGCGCAGTCCATCTACGCCTTTCGCGGTGCGAATGTGCGCCACATCCTGGACTTCCCGCAGCGCTTCGAACCGCCCGCCCGCGTGCTGGCGCTGGAACGCAACTACCGTTCGACGCCGCAGGTGCTGGCGGCATCGAACGCCGTCATCGAA
>JAYVBO010000431.1:0-3046 GCA_043750435.1 Betaproteobacteria bacterium
GCCATAGCCAAAATGCCGGTTGCAGGGGCGGTTGCGGTCGGCCCCCTGGGGCTGGCCGGCGACGAGCAGGCCGACCCCACGGTGCACGGCGGGCTGGCCAAGGCGGTCTACGCCTACCCGGCCGAGCACCTGCCTTTCTGGCAGACGGTGCGGGCGCAGGCCCAACTGGGCTTGTGGGACGCCGCGCTGCCGCCCGGTCTGATCGGCGAAAACCTGCTGCTGCTAGGCCTGCTGGAAAGCGATTTGTGGGTGGGTGACCGGCTGGAACTGCCGCACTGCACACTGGCCGTCAGTGAACCGCGCTACCCCTGCTTCAAGTTCACCGCCGCCATGGGTTTCAAGCAGGCGGCCAAGCTGATGGTGCAGTCGGGCTTTTGCGGCAGCTACCTGACCGTGGTGACACCCGGCACGGTGCAGGCGGGCGACACCATCACGCTGCGGCCCGGCCCGCGCGAAGTGAACATCCGCGAACTCTTCCGCAGCCGAGCCCGCGCCTGATCAGCCCCGGTTGCGGGCGCGTTTGACGCCCGCCAGCAGGGCCAGCACACCCACGCCCATCAACAAAGGGGTGGCAGGTTCAGGCACGGCGGCGGCAAAGCCCTGTTGCTCGGCGGCCACCTGCTCGAGTATCAGCACGGTGCTGGCGTTGATACCCAGGTCGATACCGGCCTGCTCGCCGGCACCCAGGCTGCGCGGGTCCAGGCCGGTGATGCGGCCGAAGGTGGTCAGCGCGCTGAGGTAAGAGCCGTAAACGCTGGCGTGCGTGCGGTCCAGCCACCACAGGTTGACTGTGCCGTCTGTCGGTTCGACATAGGTGCCGTCGGCCTTGTAGAAGCCGCTGCCCAGCACCAGGCCCTGGTCCACCGCACGCTGGAAGGCGTCACCCACCGGTATCACGCCGGTGACGCCGCTGTTGGCCGCGGCCAAGCCGTAGAACGCGGCGTGCATGTCGGCCGTCATGGCTGCCAGGTTCGCCGCCGTGCTGGCGGCGCTGGTGTAGTACAGCGTGGCGGCAGTGCCTGCGGCGCCGCCGGCGGTGTCGATGATGGGTGCGCCGCTGGTGGTGGTGAGGTCAGCCTTGGTAACCAAGTGCGCTTCCACCATGTCGGGCCGAGCCCAGGTCTGTTCGACGTAGACCTTGGTGTTGGCGTTGAAATTGAGGTTCTTGGGCACCGTGCGCGAGGTGTTGCAGCTAGCCGCCGACAAGCCCGACGCGACGGCGGTGCAGTTGGCCGCGCTGCCGTAGAGCTGGTTCTCGGTGTAGGTGATGTTGTTGCCCGTCACCGTGCCGGCGCCGATAGTGCCGGTGTGAATGTATTTCTCAAACGCGCTGGGACACCGTCGAGAACGCCGCGCCGACAACCTTCTCCACCCGCGCGTGGTGGCCGAGGTGCCGCGCATGCTGACCAATCTGAACCTGGTGGCGGCCGGCGCCGGGGTGTCGGTGGTGCCGGCTTCCATGCGCGGCGTGCACCTGCACGCCGTGGCCTATGTGCCGCTGCTGGAAAGCCCGCCGCTGGACGCCCCGATGACGCTGGCCTGGCGGCGCGCCGACCAGGCCGGGCCCACGGCCACCTTCGTGGCCCTGGCTCGGCAGATGGCGACCAGCGAGGCTGCGCCCGCAAGCCCGCTGGCTGCGCAGGCTGTCGGTCAGCCCGACCCGGTGGGTCAGCCCATTAATGGGTAGTCGGTGTAGCCGGCTGCGCCGCCGCCGTACAGCGTGCTGGCGTCCAGCGGATTCCACGGCGCGTCTTCGCGCAGACGCCGGCCCAGGTCGGGGTTGGCGATGAAAGGCTTGCCGAAAGCGACCAGGTCAGCCCGACCCTCGGCAATTTCGTCCAGCGCCATCTGCCGCGTGTAGCCGTTGTTGACCATCCAGACGCCGTGGAACTTCTGGCGCAGTGCCGCGTAGTCGAAGGGCGCCACGTCACGCGGGCCGCCTGTGGCGCCTTCCACCACGTGCAGAAAAGCCAAGTTCAGCGGCGCCAGTTCGGCCACGGCGTGTTCATACAGGGCCTGCGGGTTGCTGTCGGGGCCGGCGTCGTTCGACGGCGTGACGGGTGACAGGCGCAAGCCGGTGCGCCCGCCGCCGATGGCGTCGGCCACCGTGGTCATCACCTCGCGCAGCAAGCGCGTGCGGTTGGCCATGCTGCCGCCGTAGGCGTCGGTGCGATCGTTGATGCTGTCGCGCAGGAATTGCTCGATCAGGTAGCCGTTGGCCGCGTGGACCTCGACGCCGTCAAAGCCGGCCTCCATGGCCATCAGCGCCGCATGGCGGTACTGGGCGACGACGCCGGGTATTTCGTCGGTGCGCAGCGCACGCGGCGCCGAGACGTCGGCAAAACCGCCGGCGATGTAGGTCTTGCCCCGGCCGGCGACGGCCGTGCTGGAAACCGGCGCCTGGCCGCCCGGCTGCAGCGACACGTGCGAGATACGCCCCACGTGCCACAGCTGGATGACGATGCGCCCGCCCTCGGCGTGCACAGCGTCGGTGATGCGGCGCCAGCCCGCCACCTGGGCGGCGTTGTAGATGCCGGGGGTGTCGAGGTAGCCCTGGGCTTCGGGGCTGATCTGGCTGGCCTCGGTGATGATCAGCGCGGCGCCGGTGGCTGGGTTGGCGCGCTGTTGGTAGTACTGCCGCATCAGGTCGTTGGGCACCTGGCCGGGGCTGGCGCGGTTGCGTGTCAGCGGGGCCATGCAAATGCGGGTGGCGAGTTCGATGCTGCCAATGCGGATGGGGTCGAAAAGTGTGCTCATGCAAGCAGGCTACTGCAGTGCAGCATTTCGCACAGTGCCCTTGCGCACACGGCGAAGCGCGTTTTGCGGCAGGGGGCAGCGCTGGCGTCGCACAATCCGCCCATGCTCGCCTACCGCCACGCCTTCCATGCCGGCAACCATGCCGACGTGCTCAAGCACACCGTCCTCGCGCAGGTGCTGCACCACATGAACCTCAAAGACAAGGGCTGGCGCTACATCGACACCCATGCCGGCGCCGGCGGCTACAGCCTGCAGGGCGACTACGCCAAGAAGCGCGCCGAGTTCGAAC
>JAYVBO010000432.1:0-3040 GCA_043750435.1 Betaproteobacteria bacterium
GCAACGAGCGTGTGACGCCCGGCGGTCAGGTCAAGCGCGTGCGCGTGCGCGTGACCAGCGTCAAGAAGAAACAGCAGGACTGATGGCTGGCGCCGCAGCGCGCCACACCAGTGCCAGCACCAACAGGCCCTTGACACCAAAGAACAGCGCGCTGACCGCGTGCAACTGGCCGAAAGTCAAGGCGCCCTGCCCCAGCCGCGCGGCTGGCAACTGGGTCTGCACGGCGAAATAACCCAGTACGGTGCAGAACACCGCGCCCAGCGCCAGCACCATGCCGTTCGAGAACTGACTGCCCTGCCCGACCGCGGCGGCGCGGCGGGCCGCTGCGCGTTCCAGCAGCAACAACGCCGTGCCCAGCAACAGGCTGACGGTGGCTTCCTGCGCCAGGATGCGCCCGGCTACACGCCCGGCGTCGGCGGTCGTCAGCACGGCAAAGGCGGCCGGCGTGGCCACTGCAGCCACGCACAGCAAGAAACCGGCCCACAGGCCCGGCAGCAGGCGCCTGGCGCGCTCGAAGGGCGCTGTCAAAGCATCGCCCTCAGGCGTAGCGCACGCCCATGACTTCCCAGCGCCGCAAGCCACCCGGGGCCTGCACCTCGGCCACGTCGCCGGCTTCCTTGCCGATCAGGGCGCGGGCGATGGGGCTGCTGATGGACACCAGGCCCAGCTTCAGGTCGGCTTCGTCGTCGCCGACGATCTGGTAGGTGACCTTGGCGCCGCTGTCTTCGTCTTCCAGGTCGACCGTCGAACCGAAGACGATCTTGCCGTCAGCGTCCAGGCTGGACGGCTCAATGATCTGCGCTGCGGCCAGTTTGCCTTCCAGGTCCTTGATGCGGCCTTCGATGAAGCCTTGCTTGTCTTTGGCGGCCTCGTACTCGGCGTTCTCGGACAGGTCGCCCTGGGCGCGCGCCTCGGAGATGGCCTGGATCACCGCGTGGCGTTCGACGGTCTTGAGTTGGTGCAACTCGTTCTTCAGCAACTCGGCGCCGCGTTGGGTCAGGGGGATGGTGAGCATGGCAGTAGCTTGATTGAGGCGGGTACAAAGTGAATCCGCCGCAGGAGCCCTTGGGGGCTACCTGCGGCGGACAGCTGGGCTGCGAGTTTAGCGCCGCTGCTCGCGGCGGGCGATAGGCGTCTGCACCGAGTGGCCGTTCACCTCAGTGCAATTCGGCGTGCAGGTCTTGCAGCGAGGTCACGGCCAGGTCGTCGCGGTGCTTCAACGCTTCGGTGGCGGCTTCGGCGCCGGCCATCGTCGTGTAGTAGGTGACGCGGTTGGCCAGGGCCGCCGTGCGGATGTAGCGCGAATCGGCAATGGCCGTGCGGGTCTCGTCCACCGTCGTGTAGACCAATTGAATTTCGCCGCCCTTGAGCATGTCGACGATGTGCGGCCGGCCATCCTTGACCTTGTTGACCACCTTCACCGGCAGGCCGGCGGCGGCAATGGCGGCGGCCGTGCCCTTGGTCGCCATGACCTGGAAGCCCAGTGCCACCAAGTCCTGGGCCACGGCCACGGCGCGCTGCTTGTCGCTGTTCTTCACCGTGATCACCACATTGCCCTTGTCAGGCAGGCGCGAACCGGCGCCGAGTTGGCTCTTCAGCATGGCCTCGCCGAAGCTGCGGCCCACGCCCATCACCTCGCCGGTGCTGCGCATCTCGGGCCCCAGGATGGTGTCCACACCCGGGAACTTGTTGAAGGGGAAGACGGCTTCCTTGATGCTGAAATAAGGCGGCACCACCTCGCGCGGCGGCAGGCCGTCGGCGCTGCGCTGCGAGGCCAGCGTCTGCCCGGCCATGCAGCGCGCGGCGATCTTGGCCAGCGCCTGCCCCGTCGCTTTACTGACATAGGGCACGGTGCGCGAAGCGCGTGGGTTGACTTCCAGCACGTAAACGACCGCGTCATCGCCTTCGCCCTGGATGGCGAACTGCGTGTTCATCAATCCGACCACCTTCAGCGCCTGGGCCATTACCGTGGCCTGGCGGCGCATCTCGTCTTGCAGCGCTGCGCTCAGCGAGTAGGGCGGCAGCGAGCAGGCCGAGTCGCCGCTGTGGATGCCGGCAGCTTCCACGTGTTCCATGATGCCGCCGATCATCACCGCGCCGGTGTGGTCGGCGATGCAGTCCACGTCGACCTCGATGGCGTCGTCCAGGAAGCGGTCCAGCAGCACCGGGCTCTTTTCGCTGACCTTGACCGCCACGCGCATATAGCGCTCCAGGTCCTTGTCGCCGTGCACGATTTCCATCGCGCGGCCGCCCAGCACATAGCTGGGGCGCACCACCAAGGGGTAGCCGATTTCCTGCGCCAGCACCAGCGCCTGCTCTTCGGTGCGCGCGGTGCGGTTGGGCGGCTGCTTCAGCCCCAGTTCATGCAGCAACTTCTGGAAGCGCTCGCGGTCTTCGGCGATGTCGATGCTGTCGGGGCTGGTGCCGATGATGGGCACGCCGGCGCGCTCCAGGTCCAGCGCCAGCTTCAGCGGCGTCTGGCCGCCGTACTGCACGATGACGCCCAGCGGCTGTTCCTTGGCGACGATTTCCAGCACGTCTTCCAGCGTCACCGGCTCGAAGTACAAGCGGTCGGACGTGTCGTAGTCGGTGGACACCGTCTCGGGGTTGCAGTTGACCATGATGGTCTCGTAGCCGTCTTCGCGCAGGGCCAGCGCGGCGTGCACGCAGCAGTAGTCGAATTCGATGCCCTGGCCGATGCGGTTGGGTCCGCCGCCCAGCACCATGATCTTCTTGCGCGTTGTCGGCTCGGCCTCGCACTCTTCCTCGTAGGTCGAGTACATGTAGGCGGTTTGCGTCGCGAATTCAGCGGCGCAGGTGTCCACGCGCTTGTAGACCGGACGCACGCCCAGCGCGTGGCGGTGCTCGCGCACCGCGTGCTGGTTCGTGCCCATCAGCTTGGCCAGACGGCGGTCTGAAAAACCCTTCTGCTTGACGAAGCGCAACTCGGCCGCGCTCAGGTCCGCCACCAGGCGGCCCATCAGCTTGGTTTCGATGCTGATCAGCTCTTCGATCTGCGCCAGGAACCAGGGGTCCACGG
>JAYVBO010000433.1:0-7070 GCA_043750435.1 Betaproteobacteria bacterium
CGCCCATAGCGGCCGACAGCGCGGGCAACCCGCTGCTGCAGCCCGAACTGTCCACCGGCTTCGAGCTGGCCTGGGAACAGCACCTGGAGGGCGGTGGCGTGGTCAGCGCGGGCGTGTTTCACCGCCGCATCGAAAGGCTGATCCGCCGCCGCATTGCGCTGGAAACCGTCAGTGAAGCCAGCGTGCCGCGCTGGGTGTCGCGGCCGACCAATCTGGGCGGCGCGCGCAGCAGCGGTCTGGAACTGGAAATCAAAGGGCAGGGCGACCAGCTGCTGAAGCCACTATGGGCCGCCGCGCCCAGAACGCTGCAGCTGCGGGCTTCGGTGTCCGTCTACCGCTCGGCCGTCGAGCAGATCGACGACCCCGACGCCCGGCTGGAAGGCCAGGCACCCTGGGGCGCCACGCTGGGCTTCGACCACAGCACGGCGGACCGGACCTTCACCTACGGCGGCAACCTGTCGATCACGCCCGGTTTTGCCACCCAGCAGACCGACCGCCAGCGCATCTGGCGCGGCCCCGCGCGGCGGCTGGACGCCTACGGGCTGTGGCGCATCGATCGTGGCCTGAACCTGCGTGTCAACGTCGGCAACGCGCTGCCGTCGGACGCGCTTTCCAGCAGCCGTGTCGAAGACCTCGACGGCTTTGCGGCCAGCGCCGACAACCGTCGACAGGCCTTGACGCAATACACCGCCAGCCTGCAATGGCGCTTCTGATGAATCCAACCACCGCCCCTGTTGCCTTGCAAATCCACGCCGGACCGAAGGCCCTGGCGCAACTGCGCGAACGCGGCCTGCGGCCGCAAGACGTGCGCGTCATACCCGCCGCCGCCGGCGGCCCCAAGGGTTTGATCCTCAACCCGCTGGACCGCTACCTGTTCGGTGATTGGCTGAGCACTGCGCCGCAAACCGTGCACCTGCTGGGCGCGTCCATTGGCGCCTGGCGCATGGCCTGCGCCACCTTGCCCGACGCCGAAGCGGCGCTGGCCCAACTGGCCGAGGACTACATCACCCAGCACTACGAACACGAACCCGGCCAGGCACCCACGCCCACCTCGGTCAGCCACGCCTTCGGCCTGCAGATCGAAAAGCGGCTGGGCGTGCGCGCCGCCGAGGTGCTGGCGCATCCGCGCTGGCGCCTGCACGTTTTCACCAGCCATGGCCGGCAGTTGCTACATCGCCAGGGCCGCTGGCGCACGCCGGTGGGCTACTTCGGCGCCTTCGCGGCCAACGCGCTGCACCGGCGCGCGCTGGGCACGTTCCTGGAGCGCGTGGTCTTCGGTGACCCGCGCGACGCACTGCCGTTTGCGCTGGCTGACTTCCGCAGCCAACAGGTGGCCTTGACGGCGCGCAACCTGGCGCCGGCCGTGCTGGCCAGCTGCTCGATACCGTTCTGGCTGGACCCGGTGCACGACATCCCGGGCGGCCCGCCCGGCGCCTACTGGGACGGTGGCATCACCGACTACCACCTGCACCTGCCCTACGCGGCGATGGCGGACGGCCTGGTGCTGTATCCGCACTTCCAAAGCCAGGTCGTGCCGGGTTGGCTGGACAAGGCCTGGAAGGCGCGCCACCGCGCCACCGCCCAACTCGACAATCTGGTGCTGCTGTCGCCCCAGCCGGCCTGGGTGCAGACCTTGCCCGGCGGCAAACTGCCCGACCGCGCCGACTTCAAAACCTACGGCGACGACACCGCCGGCCGCACTCGCGCCTGGCGTCTCGCCTTGGCCGAAAGCCAGCGCCTGGCCGACGAATTTGCGGCTTTGGTCGCCGACGGCCGGCCAGTCCATGCGCTGCCGCTGCCCTGATCGGCTGTGCACGCAGGCCATCGGATAAACTGCCCCGTCTTCAACGAACAAGGACGGGAAAGGCAGCATGGTTATGACACCGCGGACTCGCAGCTCACACGCCGAGGTTTCCACCCGGGCGTAAGCCCTGCCGCGCGGTCGCATCCGACCTGTTCCACCCCAAGCGCGGCGTCCCCCGCGCTTTGTTTTTTTTCGGAGTTAGAACATGTTGAACATCACCCTGCCTGACGGCTCGCGTCGCGAATTTCCCGGTCCCGTCACGGTGGCCGAAGTCGCCGCGTCCATCGGTTCCGGCCTGGCCAAAGCGGCCCTGGCCGGCAAAGTCAACGGCACCCTGGTCGACACTGGTTTTCGCATCGAACACGACGCCCAACTGGCCATCGTCACCGACAAGGACGCCGACGGCCTGGAGGTCATCCGCCACAGCACGGCCCACCTGCTGGCCTATGCGGTGAAGTCGCTGTTCCCCGAAGCCCAGGTCACCATCGGCCCGGTCATCGAAAACGGCTTTTATTACGACTTCGCCTACAAGCGGCCCTTCACGCCCGAAGACCTGGTGGCCATCGAAAAGCGCATGGCGGAACTGGCCGCGAAGAACGAGCCCGTGGTGCGCCGCGTGCTGCCGCGCGACGAAGCGGTGGCCTATTTCAAAGGTCTGGGCGAGGACTACAAGGCCGAACTCATCAGCAGCATCCCGCCCGGTGAAGACGTGTCGCTCTACCGCGAAGGCGCCTTCGAAGACCTGTGCCGCGGCCCGCACGTGCCCAGCACCGGACGGCTAAAGCACTTCAAGCTGATGAAGGTGGCCGGCGCCTATTGGCGCGGCGACCAGGCCAACGAACAGCTGCAACGCATCTACGGCACCGCATGGGCCAGCAAGGAAGCCCTGCAGGCTTACCTGCACATGCTGGAAGAAGCCGAGAAGCGCGACCACCGCAAGCTGGGCCGCGAGCTTGACCTTTTCCACATCGACGAGCATTCGCCCGGCACCGTGTTCTGGCACCCCAAGGGCTGGACGCTGTGGCAGGAAGTCGAGCAGACCATGCGCCGCGTCTACCGCGAAAACGGCTACCAGGAAGTCAAGGGCCCGCAGATCCTGGACCAGGGCTTGTGGGAGAAGACCGGCCACTGGGACAAGTACCGCGAGAACATGTTCGTCACGGAATCGGAAAAGCGCGACTACGCGCTGAAGCCGATGAACTGCCCCGGCCACATCCTGATCTACAAGCAGGGCATCAAGAGCTACCGCGACCTGCCGCTGCGCTTCGGCGAGTTTGGCCAATGCCACCGCAACGAACCCACAGGCAGCCTGCACGGCATCATGCGGGTGCGTGCCTTCACGCAAGACGACGGCCACATCTTCTGCACCGAAGACCAGATCCAGGCCGAGGTGGTGGCCTTCACCACGCTGCTGCAGAAGGTCTACAAGGACTTCGGCTTCACCGACATCATCTACAAGCTGTCGACCCGGCCCGAAAAGCGCATCGGCAGCGAGGAAAGCTGGGACCGCGCCGAGGCCGCCTTGGCTGCCGGCCTGCATGCTTCAGGTTGCGACTTCGAGTACCTGCCCGGCGAGGGTGCCTTCTACGGCCCGAAAATCGAATACACGCTGAAAGACGCGCTGGGCCGCCCGTGGCAGTGCGGCACCATCCAGGTCGACCCGAACATGCCCGAGCGCCTGGGTGCCGAGTTCGTGGGTGAAGACGGCGGCCGCCACCATCCCATCATGCTGCACCGCGCCATCGTCGGCAGCCTGGAGCGTTTCATCGGCATCCTGATCGAACAGCATGCTGGCGCACTGCCCGCCTGGCTGGCGCCGGTGCAAGTGGTGGTCGCTTCGATCACCGACGGCCAGGCCGAATACGCTGGCGAAGTCGCGAAAATGCTGCAAAAACAAGGGCTTAGAGTGTCCCTTGATTTGCGCAACGAGAAAATAAACTATAAGATCCGTGAGCATTCAATGCAAAAAGTCCCGTTCATCCTGGTCGTAGGCGACAAGGAGAAGGCAAACGGGGCTGTTGCCGTGCGCGCCCGGGGTAACCAAGACCTTGGTGTGATGCCGCTGGCAGACTTCCTCCAGAAGATCAGCAGCGACATCGCCGCCAAGGTGTAGGTGCCCACAGGCACGCGTTCAATATTTCGTGGCCCGTCTGCCTTCGGGTTGCCACAGGAGCTGGAACCATCGCTACTTTCATGGACCGTCGCGTCCCCAACGCGGAACGCAAGCACAGGCTGAACCGGGAAATCATGGCGCTCAACGTGCGCTTGAACGGGGTTGAAAACGAGCCGCTGGGCATCGTCAGCACGATGGAAGCGTTGCGCATGGCCGGGGAGCTGGACGTCGATCTGGTCGAGATCGCGGCCGCGGCAGATCCTCCGGTGTGCCGGTTGATGGACTATGGCAAGTTCAAGTACCAAGAGCAGAAGAAGGCGGCCGAGGCCAAAAGCAAGCAGAAGGTCATCGAGATCAAGGAAGTCAAGTTCCGTCCGGGTACGGACGACGGCGACTACCACATCAAGATGCGCAACCTGCGTCGCTTCATTGCCGAAGACGGCGACAAGGGCAAGGTCACGCTGCGTTTCCGCGGGCGTGAAATCACTCACCAGGACATCGGCATGCGCATGCTGGAACGCATCCGCGACGAACTGGCCGATGTCGCCATGGTTGAGCACATGCCCAAGCTGGAAGGCCGGCAGATGATCATGGTGCTGGCGCCGAAGCGGAAGTAAGTCAGGTTCGAACAGGTTTGAAATTTCGCGGCTGCGGTCTGGTCACTGCAGCAGTGAATCAAGCGGGAACGCCGCAAGGTGTACCCGCCAAGAAGCGGCTGCAGGCCATCAAGCACACCGGGCATTCCGGAGTCGCCTGCAGCAGCAAACGAAGAAGGAGCAGCAATGCCCAAGATGAAGACCAAGAGCAGCGCGAAGAAACGCTTTCGCGTGCGCCCGGGCGGTACCGTCAAGCGTGGACAGGCCTACAAGCGCCACATCCTGACGAAGAAGACCACCAAGAACAAGCGCCAGCTGCGCGGTTCGGCCAACGTGCATGAAACCAACATGGGCCACATCGCCAAGATGTTGCCTTTCGCTGGTCTCTGATCCCACTCCACACGCAAAAGGACACAACACATGCCTCGCGTTAAACGTGGTGTAACTGCACACGCCCGCCACAAGAAAATCCTGAAGCTTGCCAAGGGCTTCCGCGGCCGCCGCAAGAACGTCTATCGCATCGCCAAACAGGCGGTGATGAAGGCCGGCCAATACGCCTACCGCGACCGTCGCACACGCAAGCGCGTGTTCCGTCAGTTGTGGATTGCGCGTATCAACGCCGCCAGCCGTAACCTGGGCGTGACCTACAGCAAGTTCATGGCTGGCCTGAAGAAAGCCAACATCGACATCGACCGCAAGGTGCTGTCGGACATGGCCATTCACGACCCCGCTGGTTTTGCCAGCATCGTCGACAAGGTGAAGGCCCAACTCGCTTGATCTCAAAAGACCGCCGGATGCACCATCCGGCGGTCCTTCAAGCACTCGAAGGCCGTCACCTGTGGACGGCCTTTTTTTGTTTTCTGCACGCATGAACGAACTCGATCAACTGGTCACCGAAGCGCAAGCTGATTTCGCTGCCGCCACGACGCCTGCCGACCTCGAAAACGCCAAGGCGCGCTACCTGGGCAAAAGCGGCCGCGTCACCGACATGCTGAAGGCGCTGGGCGCCTTGCCCGTCGAAGCCAAGAAGGCGCGCGGCGCTGAGATCAACCTCGCCAAGACGCAGGTGGAGGCCGCTTTGCAGGCCCGCCGTGACGCGCTGTCGGCCGCTGAGTTGGACGCGCAATTGCGCGCTGAAGCGCTGGACGTGACGCTGCCCGGCCGTGGCCGCGGCACCGGTGGTTTGCACCCGGTCAGCCGCACCATCGAGCGCATCGAAGCCATCTTCGGCTCCATGGGTTTTGACGTGGCCGAAGGCCCCGAAATCGAAACCGACTGGATGAGTTTCACGGCGTTGAACAACCCCGAGAACCACCCGGCGCGGTCGATGCAGGACACCTTCTACGTCGACATGAAAGACGCGCAGGGCCGCTGGTTGAACCTGCGGCCGCACACCAGCCCGATGCAGGTGCGGTACGCCAGGGCGCATGCAGCGAAATATGCCGGCATCACACCCATGCCCGAGATCCGCGTCATCGCGCCGGGCCGCACCTACCGCGTCGACAGCGACGCCACGCACTCGCCCATGTTCCACCAGTGCGAAGGCTTGTGGATAGGCCAGAACGTCAGCTTCAAGGACCTGAAGTTCGTCTTCAGCGACTTCATCCGCCAGTTCTTCGAAACCGACGATTTCGACGTGCGTTTCCGCCCGTCTTTCTTCCCCTTCACCGAACCCAGCGCCGAAATCGACATCGCCTTCCGCAGCGGCCCGTTGGCCGGCCGCTGGTTGGAAGTGGCGGGCTCGGGCCAGGTGCACCCGAACGTGGTGCGCAACTACGGCCTCGACCCCGAAACCCATATCGGCTTTGCCTTCGGCATGGGCCCTGACCGCCTGGCCATGCTGCGCTATGGCATCGACGACCTGCGCCTGATGTTCGACGGCGACCTGCGTTTTCTGCAGCAATTCAACTGACCATGCAATTCCCCGAATCCTGGCTGCGTGCCTTCTGCAACCCGCCCCTGTCGACGCAAGAACTCGCCGACCTGCTGACCATGTCCGGCATGGAAGTCGAAGAGGCACGCCCTGTGGCGCCGCCTTTCAGCGGCATCGTGGTGGCCGAGATCGTCAGCGCCGAGCCGCACCCCAGCGCCAACCGCCTGCGGATTTGCCTCGTCGATGCCGGTCCGCACAGCCCCAACGGCCCGCTGCAGATCGTCTGCGGCGCGCCGAATGCCCGCGTGGGCATCCGTGTGCCGTTGGCCCTTGTCGGCGCCGAGTTGCCGCCTGCGGATGACGCCAAGGCGGACGGCAAGCCTTTCAAGATCGGCGTGGGCAGGCTGCGCGGTGTCGACAGCTTCGGCATGCTGTGTTCGGCGCGCGAACTGAAGATCGCTGAAGACCACGGCGGCCTGCTGGAGCTGGCCGCCGACGCGCCTTTGGGCGCCAGCATCCGCGACTGGCTGAAGCTGGACGACACCGTCTTCACGCTCAAGCTCACGCCCAACCTGGCGCATGCACTCAGCGTCTTCGGCATCGCCCGTGAAGTCTCGGCGCTGACCGGTGTGCCGCTGACCACGCAGGCCATCGCGCCGGTGCGGCCCGCGCATGACCAACGCC
>JAYVBO010000434.1:0-3033 GCA_043750435.1 Betaproteobacteria bacterium
TGTGGACCTTGCTGCGTGCGCTGTTGCACGGCCTCTTGCCGCCAGCAGCATTTGCTTGCATTTGATCTCTGATTCCAGAAAATGCCGCCAGCAGCGCAGTGCGCTGACAAAAGCAATCAGGAGGGTCAGATGTCAAGAAAACGGGAGATGGCTTGGGCAGCGCTGGCTGCCGTGTTGTGGGGTTTGAGTTCAATCGCCGCGGCCGCGACCGTGAACGTCACTGTGAGCAGCGGTGCGGTGGTGGCCAGCCCGTTGGGGGTCACCCTGGCCGCCACCGACGACACGCTGATCTTCAAGCTCGGCACGGCGGGCTACACCTTCCCCGGCAGCGGGGCCGTGGTCATCGCGGGTACCGGTTCCACGTTCAAGTGCACCACGGCGACCAGCAAGACCACGGTCACCTGCAAAAAGACAGGCACCGGCAATGGCAGCCAGCAGGGCTACCAAGTCAACGTGCTGCCGGCGGGCTCGACGGCGCGGCTGGCCTCGCCGCCCGACATCTGGGTCATCAGCGAATAGCGACCCCAGCTGTCGCGCGCGGGCCGTAGCCCGGGTGCCTCATGCGACCTGTTTGGGCCCGTCCAGAGCATCCACCAGTTGCGCGGCCAGGCGCTTGATGTCGCTCGCCAGTCTGGCGTCGCCGAGCCGTTCGGCCAGGGCCAGCGCGGATTTCAGATGCGCTTCGGCGGCGCCGTAGCGCTGCAGGGCGATTTCGATCGAGCCGGTGTTGGCCATGGCCGCGCATTCCAGCCGGGCGTGCCCGAGCTCTTGGGCCATGCCCAGCGCCGACTGCGACAGCGTCAGCCCTCGTTCATGGTCGCCGAGCATGTGGCACATCATGCCCAGGGCGGACAGCCTTTCGCCCACGCGGGGCAGGTCGCCCAGCCGACGGCTGATGGCCAGTGCTTCCTCGCAGTAGGCCTGCGCCTCGTCCAGCCGCTGTTGCTCAGCGCGGATGGTGCCCATATTGCCCAGCAGACTGCCCTGCAACCGAAGGTCCTCGACCTCGCGCGCATGTTGCAAAGCGGCCTCGAAATGCCCGCACGCCGCGGCCAGTTGTCCGTCTTCGAACGACACCAAGCCCAGCGCATTCAAGGCTGCGGCACACAGCGCGCCGTCGTTCAAAGACCGTGCCCCTGTCAAGGCGCTGTCCAGTTCCTGCAGGGCCTGCTCGGTCCGCCCGGCGCGGGCACGCAGGCGGGCCAGGCGCGTGGCGATCTGCACGGCCGAGCGCAGGTCGTCCAGCGAGCGCGCGCCGGCCAGTGCCGCTTCCAGCATGCCGGTGGCCAGCGCCTGCCGGCCCAGAGACTCCAGCGCAGCAGCCAAAGTCAGCTGCGCGCGGACGCGGGCGGCTGCGCTCAATTGCGCCAGGCCCAGCACTTCTTCGCCCAACTCCACCGCCGAACTGAAAGGCCCGCGCAGGCTCAGTGCGGCCCCGGCGCCCTGCAGCGCGCCAGCCGCAGTGTCGCCATCGCCGGCAGCCACCGCCCGGCGGCAGGCCACGGCCAGATTGTCCAATTCGACACAAGCATGCAGCACCGCCCGTTGCGGCCCCAGCTCGGCAAACCAGGCCGCGTGGCGCAGCTGCGCTGCCTGCAAGGCCTGCGGTCCGCTGCCGGGGTAACGGCCTTCGGTGCGCAGGTGTTCGTCGGCGTAGGCCTGCACGCTGACCAGCAGGTCAAAACGCTCGTCGCCCGTGCGCCGCACGAAGGATTTGTCGACCAGCGACTGGACGACGTCCGAGGTCGAAGGCGCGTCGGCTTGGGCGGCCAAGTCGATCACGCCAGCAGCCGCTTCCAGCGTGTAGCCGCCTTCGAAGACCGACAACTGGGCCAGCACCACTTTTTCGGCGGCGCTCAGCAGTTCCCAGGACCAGTCGAAGGTGGCGCGCAAGGTGGCCTGGCGGTCTTGGCGGCCGCCGCTGCGGGTCAGCAACTTGAAACGTTCGCTCATGCGCGCCAGCAGGGCGTGCGGGGCCAGCGTGCGGGCACGGGCGGCGGCCAGTTCGATGGCCAGGGGCAGGCCGTCCAGCAGGGCGACCAAGGCGGCGATGGCCGGCTGTTCGTCGGGGCCGGTCTCGAAGTCGCTGCGGGCGGCGGCGGCGCGGCGCAGGAACAGCGCCTCGGCCTCGGCGGCGGGCAGCGGTGCCAGGGCCAGCGTTTCTTCGCCGGCGATGCCCAGCACTTCGCGTGAAGTGACCAGGAAGCGCGCCTGGTCGGCGCGGTCCAGCCAGCGGCCGACGGTGGCTTCGGCGTGGCGCGAGAGCTGTTCGAAGTTGTCCAGGATCAGCAGGCAGCGCCCGCGCGCCGCGATGGCGTGGCCCAGTTGCACCACCGGGTCGTCCTGGCCCAGCGCCACTTGCAGGCCCTGGGCCACGGCGCCGTACAGACCTTCCAGCGTGCGCGCCGGGGCCAGGTCGCAGAACCACACGCCGCCGGGGTAGTCGCCCATCCAGGCCCGGCCATAGCGGGTGGCCAGCCGGGTTTTTCCACCGCCGCCTATGCCCAGCAGCGAGACCAGCCGTGCACCCTGGTCGTAACGCCGCGCCAGTTCGTTCAGGCCGGCGCTGCGGCCGACGAAGGCGTCGCGCTCGGCGGGCAGGCTGTGGCGGGTTTCGCGCGCCGGCAGCCACAGTTCGCCCTGGCGCACCACGCGGTAAACCTTCTCGACATCGGGCGGTGGCGTGAAAGGCGCGCCGGCTTCGCCCACCTCGAACAGTTCCAGCGGCTCGGGCAGGCCCTTGACCCGCCAGTGGCCGTGCGAGACGGCGCGTTGCGGCAGCGGGCCCAGCGCATCCATCGCGGCGCGCGTCAGCAGCGTCTGGCCACCCAGCGCGGTGGACATCACGCGCGCCGCGATGGGCTTGCTGACGCCGTCGGCCTCAAAGGGTTTGGCGCCCAGCGCCACGTCGGCCTGCGGCGTGGCGCGCAGGGTGAGGGCGCCCACATGCAGGCCGGCGCGGGCCTTCAGCGGCGGCTGCAGTTGACCCAGCGCGCGGTGGTAGGCCAGGGCGTAGCCCAGCGCGTCATCGGC
>JAYVBO010000435.1:0-7048 GCA_043750435.1 Betaproteobacteria bacterium
AAGAAGGCCGTCTTGACCAGCGGAGAGTGCGCGATGGCGTAAGCCGCCAGCTTGCATTCGGCCTCGTCGCGCCCGCCTTGCACCGTCACGGTGATGAACTTGGTGGCACCTTCGCCGTCGCGCACGATGGCCTGGGCCAGCTGCTGGGCCAGCGACACCAGCGCGTCGCGCAGTGCCCTGCCTTCGACCGAGTCGAGCGCCGTGATGGCCGGGTGGCCGGCCTGCTGCGTGGCCATCAACACCAGTGAATCATTCGTCGACGTGTCGCCGTCGATGGTGATACGGTTGAAGCTGAGATCAGCCGCCTCCTGCAGCAGCGGCTGCAGCAGAGCCGGAGCGATGACGGCGTCGGTGGCGATGAAGCCCAGCATGGTGGCCATATTGGGCCGGATCATGCCGGCGCCCTTGCTGATACCGGTGAGGGTGACCGTGCGGCCGGCGATCTGCAGCTGGCGCGACGCCGCCTTGGGCAGGGTGTCGGTGGTCATGATGCCGGTGGCCGCGTCGGCCCAGGCGTCAGCACGCAGATCGCTCAGCGCGGCCGGCAAGCCGGCCTCGATGCGCTCCACGGGCAATGTTTCCATGATCACCCCGGTGGAGAAAGGCAGCACCTGCGCCGGCTGCACATCCATCAAGGCGGCCAGCACCACACAACTGCGGCGCGCACGCGCCAGGCCGTCGGCACCGGTGCCGGCGTTGGCATTGCCGGTGTTGACGAGGATGGCCCGCACTGCGCTGCCCGTTGCCGGGTTCGCCAGATGTTCACGACAGACCTGCACCGGCGCGGCGCAAAAGCGGTTCTGCGTGAAGACGCCGGCCACGGCCGTGCCGGCGTCCAGCGCGAAGACCACCAGGTCACGCCGGTTGGCCTTGCGGACGCCGGCCATGACCACGCCGATGCGGACACCGGGAACGGGCAGCAGCGATTGCGGGTTGGGCGCGGTGAGGTTGACGGGCATGCGGTGCTTTCAGCCGTGAGGGCAGACGGGTCCGCCTGATTCTAGGAGCGTCACTGCGCCTGGGCCGGCGCACAAGATTTGCTGCGAACCGAAGACATTCAGCGCTGTATGGGTGTATTTCCCAGGGCGCCTTCCCCCGATTTGCGGGGTTGCTGCGCATGCGCCCGCTGCTACCGTTCCAGCTTAGGTCGCAACATACCGGTAACACTGCGGAAACAATCTTCAGTAGGCACAGCTGATGTGCCATTCCGGTGCGTCGCGTAGGCGATCACACCCATCGTTAGTCTGGAGTCACCATGCAGTTGCAAGCCCACCGCGCCCACCCCGGCGTACTGAAATCGGTATCCGTGGCTTGCGCCATGGCCTTGATGTTGGCCTCGGCCGCCTCGCACGCTCAGGTCATCAAGCCGTATTTCGAATTCAAGCTGCCGAAGCTGACGCAAATTCCCGGCGATGTCTCGCTGGACACCAACGGCGCGTCAGCACCCGTCATCAATGCCGCTGGCATGTACAAGCTGGGCTTCGAAGGCGTCAGCCAGTATGACGGCGCCACCTTCAGCCGCAACTTCATACCGCCGGACACCATCGGCGCGGTGGGCGGCACCCAGTACATGGAAACGACCAACGGCGCCTATGCCGTTTTCGACAAGAGCACCGGCACACGCACCTCGCTGATGTCGGACACCACCTTCTGGCTCAACGCAGGGCAGACCGGCGTCCCCAACGGTGACTCGCGCATCATGTACAACGCCGCCGCCAGCCGCTGGGTGGCCATCTCCTTTGCTTCTAGCGCCGCCGACATCCAGATCGCCGTGTCTGACACCGACAACGCACTGGGAACCTGGAAGTCAACCAAGTTCACCGGCTACTCGGGCTTCGGTTTCGGCAGCACGGCCGACTACCCCACGCTGGCGATGGACAAGAACGCGCTGTACATCGGCACCAACAACTTCGCGCCTCTCACCTCGGGTGGCACCAACAGCTTCCGCGGCACGACGCTGAACGTCATCCCGATGGCCAGCCTGTTCAACGGCGTCGGGCCCACGACGACCAACTTCCAGCAGTTCGTGACACCCTACACAGGCGTCAACTTGCCGATCGACGTCGACCGCGGCTTCGCGATCCAGGGCGTCAACAGCAACAGCGCCGGCAGTACCGGCAAGGTGGTGGCTTCTTCGCTGTACTTCACCGACAACCTGGCCTACACGGTGAACGGCCTGAGCACCTCGTCCGCCACAGCCGCGACCCTGGGCCCGGTGAAGTACGCCAGCACTGGCACTGGCGTCGGTGCCAATGCCGCCAACTCGCCGGTGGCCGCGCGTCAACCTTCGGTGGCCATTCCCGCGAACCAGGCCATCGTGGCCGCTGGCGACGAGCGCACCAGCAGCAGCATTTATGAAGTCAACGGCCGCATCTACGCCGTGACCACGGTCGACCCGACCGGCGGCACCGTCGAAGACCGCATCCGCGTCACGGTGCTGGACGCCACCACCTTCGCCCAACTGTCCGTGACGGACATCGGCGACGCCGGCTACGACTACTACCAGGGCTCGATCAGTGTCAATTCGGCGGGCAAGGTCGTGGTGGCCTACAACCGTTCCGGCTTGGCAACGACTGCCGATGCCACGGGTGCCACCGGCAAGATCAGCTTCATGGCGCGCGTTTTCGACACGACCGGCACCGGCGCCCTGGCCGCTGTGGGCAGCGAAATGCTGTTGAAGGAAAGCCTGACCGACGACTACCACAACGGTTCAGTTTTCGGCTTGGCCAGTGTCGGTCGGCAGCGTTGGGGCGACTACAGCGCGGTGTCCCTGGACCCTTCGAATGACAGCCAGTTCTACGTCATTGGCGAATTCGCCCGTGAGTACAACAACGCCGCCGGTGGCCACCCAACCGGTACAGGCGGTTCACGATGGGGCACCTGGATTGCCGTGATCGACGTTGCTGCGGCCGTTCCGGAACCTTCGACCTATCTGCTGATGGTGCTGGGCTTGGGTGCTGTGGGTTTCCTGGCCCGCCGTCGTCAAGGCGCAGTGCTGAACGCGTAAGCGCACAGACCAGTCAGGCGCGACTGGCGCATGATGGGCAGGCTGGGGCAACCCGCCTGCCCTTTTTCCTTTTGGAGGTCGCTGCATGGCGCACAAGGACATTCTGAAATGCTTGGCTGTCACCGGAAGTCTGCTCACCGTGGTTAGCGCAACGAATGCCGGCGCGGCACCCGCCGCTCTGCAAGGGCAATGGGCAGGCGATCGTTTGCAATTGGTGATCGACGCGCAAGGCGGACGGGTGGAAAGCGATTGCGCCAGTGGGCGCTTTGTCGGCCCCGTCACCGCCTCCGTCGATGGAAAGTTCAACGCGCAGGGCAGCTTCGAAAATCACCAGCCCGGTCCGCAGCGGGCCGATGCAACAGCGCAAACCCTGGCCAGCTACAGTGGCGAATTGCAAGACGGTGTGCTCAAGCTGAGCATCACGCCCGCAGGCGCCAGCGCACCCCAGGTCTACACGCTGAAATCAGGCGCGCGCATCAAGTTGCTGCGCTGCCTCTAGGCGCCTGGGTGGCGCCAATGTTGCCGGCCCTCCCGGGCAGGCAAACATTCAGGCCAGTTTGCCGTGGCAGGCCTTGTACTTCTTGCCGCTGCCGCAAGGGCAAGGGTCGTTGCGCCCCGCCTTGGGGACGTCGGCCAGCGTGGTATCCGGGTCGATGTCGGACGAGACGCTGCCGTCCTCGTTGGGGTGGGTGTAGGTCACATTGGCGATCTGCTCGGCCTGGGCTTCCATCACCTCGGCGGCCTGCGTCACCTGCTCTGGCGACTGGATGCGCACGTTCATCAGCACGCGCGTGACCTCCATCTTCACCACATCCAGCAGCTGGCTGAACAGGTCGAAAGCCTCGCGCTTGTATTCCTGCTTGGGGTTCTTCTGGGCGTAGCCGCGCAGGTGGATGCCCTGACGCAGGTAATCCAGTGCGGCCAGGTGTTCGCGCCAGTGGCTGTCGATGGCCTGCAGCAGCACCATGCGCATGAAGGGCGTGAACTGCTCGCCGCCGACCAGTTCGACCTTGGCCACAAACTGTGCGTCAGCCGCCTTCACCACCTTGGCGATGAGGTCGTCGTCGGTGACGGAATCGCTCTGCTCGACCTCGGCCTTCAGGGCCACGTCGAGTTGCCACTCCTCGCGCAGCACGCGCTCCAGCCCGTCCAGGTCCCACTGTTCTTCCAGCGTACCGACCGGCACGAAGGTGCGCACCACATCGGTCATGGTGCTCTTGCGCAGATTGGTGATCTGCTCGTCGAGATTCGACGCCTCCAAAATTTCGTTGCGCTGCTGGTAGATGACCTTGCGCTGGTCATTGGCCACGTCGTCGTATTCCAGCAATTGCTTGCGGACGTCGAAGTTGCGCGCTTCGACCTTGCGCTGCGCGCTTTCGATGCTGCGGTTGACGATGCCGGCTTCGATGGCCTCGCCCTCGGGCATCTTCAGGCGGTCCATGATGGCCCGCACGCGGTCGCCCGCGAAGATGCGCATCAGCTGATCGTCCAGGCTCAGGTAGAAGCGGCTGGCGCCGGGGTCGCCCTGGCGGCCTGAACGGCCGCGCAGCTGGTTGTCGATGCGCCGGCTTTCGTGACGCTCGGTGGCCACAATGCGCAAGCCGCCGGCGGCCTTCACCTGGTCGTGCAGCGACTGCCATTCGTCCTTGAGTTGCTGCTCGCGGCGCTGGCGTTCGTCGGGCGCCAGTGCGGCGTCTTCCTCGAGGAACTGGATCTGCTTCTCGACGTTGCCGCCCAGCACGATGTCGGTGCCGCGGCCCGCCATGTTGGTGGCGATGGTGATCACGCCCGGCCGCCCGGCCTGGGCCACGATCTCGGCCTCGCGGGCGTGCTGCTTGGCGTTGAGCACCTGGTGCGGCAGATTGACCTTCGTCAGCAGCGCACTGATCAACTCGGAATTCTCGATCGACGTGGTGCCCACCAGCACCGGCTGGCCGCGCGTGTGGCAGTCGCGGATGTCCTGGGTGACGGCGTCGTACTTCTCTTTCGTCGTCTTGTAGATGAGGTCGTTGTCGTCCTTGCGGATGGTCGGCCGGTTCGGCGGTATCACCACCGTTTCCAGGTTGTAGATCTCCTGGAATTCATAGGCCTCGGTATCGGCCGTGCCGGTCATGCCGCCCAGCTTGCCGTACATGCGGAAGTAGTTCTGGAAGGTGACCGACGCCAGCGTCTGGTTCTCGGACTGGATCTGCACGCCTTCCTTGGCTTCAACGGCCTGATGCAGGCCGTCAGACCAGCGCCGGCCCGTCATCAGGCGGCCGGTGAATTCGTCAACGATCACCACCTCACCGTCCTGCACCACGTAATGCTGATCGCGGTTGTACAAGTGGTTGGCGCGCAGCGCGGCGTACACATGGTGCATCAGCGCGATGTTCGACGGGTCGTACAGGCTGGCGCCCTCGGGCAGCAGACCGGCCTCGCTGAGCAACTGCTCGGCCTTTTCGTGGCCCGACTCGGTCAGGAAAACCTGGTGGGTTTTCTCGTCGACGGTGAAGTCGCCGGCGTCGATGACGCCTTCGCCGGTGCGGATGTCTTCCTCGCCGATCTGCTTCTTCATGCGCGGCACCACCGCGTTGATGCGCACATACATCTCGGTGTGGTCTTCGGCCTGGCCGGAGATGATCAGCGGTGTGCGGGCCTCGTCGATCAGGATGGAGTCAACTTCGTCGACGATGGCGTAGTTCAGGCCACGGGCGACGCGGTCGCGCACATCCTGGACCATGTTGTCGCGCAGGTAGTCGAAGCCGAATTCGTTGTTCGTGCCGTAGGTGACGTCGGCAGCGAAAGCGGCCTGCTTTTCCTCGCGGCTCATGCCGGGCACGTTGACGCCCACGGTCAAGCCCAGGAAGGTGTACAGGCGCCCCATCCACTCGGCGTCGCGCCGGGCCAGGTAGTCGTTGACCGTCACCAGGTGCACGCCCTTGCCGGACAGGGCATTCAGGTAGACCGGCAGCGTGGCCATCAGCGTCTTGCCTTCGCCGGTGCGCATTTCGGCGATCTTGCCCTGGTGCAGCGTGATGCCGCCGACCAGTTGCACATCGAAGTGGCGCATCTTCAGCGCCCGCTTGCCGCCTTCGCGCACGGTGGCGAAAGCTTCGGGCAGCAGGTCATCGAGCGAAGCCCCGTCAGCCACCCGTTTGCGGAACTCTTCCGTCTTGGCGCGCAATTCGGTGTCGGACAGCTTTTCGAACTGCGCTTCCAGCGCGTTCACCTGGTCCACGATGCGCCGGTAGGTCTTGAGCAGGCGCTCGTTCCGGCTGCCGAACAACTGGGTCAGTATCTTGGGGAACATGCGGCGTCAGGCTCTCGTGGTTCGGGTGCAAACGCTGCAGCCTGTTGCGGCAGCAGCGCGTGCAAGTCCATCTGGGGGTGCGGCCGCCGCTTGCAAGTCGAGCAGTCCCGGGGTGGTCGCCCGCGTCAGGGCGGCGTCGTCTTGGGGCTCGTGCGGCGCACGCAAAGCGTTTGAGTTTATCACCCGCCACCTGGGCGCAGCCCCCGGTCAGCAGCCAAGTCGTTAGACTCCGCGCGTGACATCCACCACCCACCTCGGCATCAAGCTGGCCAGCGCGCTGGACCGCAGCGAGCCGCTGGTCGGGCTGTTGCAAAGGGTGCGCGAATCGCAGGCGCGGCTGGCCAGCCTCGGCGGCCTGCTGCCAGCCGGCATGCGGGCTGGCATACGCCCGGGCCCGCTGGACGACGAAGCCTGGCAGTTGCTGGTGGACAACGCGGCCGTGGCCGCCAAACTGCGTCAGCTGCTGCCGGCGCTGGAGGCCGAGTTGCGGGCCCACGGCTGGAGCAAACCGCCGATCAAGATCAAGGTGCTGCCGCGCATTTGAAGCCCACCCGCTGAGGCGGTGGTGCCGGCTTTCGGAATCGAACCGAAGACCTTCCGCTTACAAGGCGGGTGCTCTACCAACTGAGCTAAGCCGGCACGGCAGGACTACTTGATTCGCTTCAGCGACGGGCGTCCGCCGGTTGGCGTGGTGGGCTCGGGCGGCTCGTCGGTCAATTCGGCAGCGGGTGCAGGCAGGGCTGCGGGCG
>JAYVBO010000436.1:0-7048 GCA_043750435.1 Betaproteobacteria bacterium
CTGGACCAAGCCCATTTCCTGCAACGAAGCCAGTTGGGTCAGTTCGGCCGCGAAGGCCTCGCGAAAGTTGATCAAGTGGGCCAGTTCCACCGACTCGAAATCAACCCGGCCCTGGCACATCAGCGCCATGATGACGGTGCGGCGCATCAAGTCGTCGCGGGTCAGCGCCAGGCCGTGCACGATGGGGAATTCATGCTGCGCCAACGCGTCGCTGTACTCGGGCAAGGTCTTGGCGTTCTGGCTGTAAGTGGCGCCGATGCGGCCTATACCCGACACGCCCAGGCTGATCAGGTCGCAATCGGGCTGCGTGCTGTAGCCCTGGAAATTGCGATGCAATCGGCCCTGGCGCTTGGCCACCGCCAGGGAATCCGTCGGCAGGGCGAAGTGGTCCATGCCGATGTAGGTGTAGCCGTTGCCGATGAAACCCGACAGCGCCGAGCGCAGCATGTCTATGCGCTGCTCAGCCGTTGGCAGCGCGCTGGCGTCGATGCGGCGCTGCGGCTTGAAGCGGTGCGGCAGGTGGGCGTAGGCGTACAGCGCGATGCGCGTCGGGCGCAATTCGGCCACCTGCGCAATGGTGTGCTTGAAGGACGCTGGCGTCTGCTTGGGCAGGCCGTAGATCAGGTCGGCATTGATGGATTCGAAACGCAGCGCACGGGCCTCGGCCACCAGTTCGCGCACGCTCTCGAAAGACTGGATGCGGTGGACGGCGGCCTGCACATCGGGGTCGAAGTCCTGGATGCCGAAACTGATGCGGTTGAAGCCCAAGGCGGCCAAATGGCGCAAGCGCTCGCGCGTGGCGGTGCGCGGGTCGACCTCAATGGCTATTTCAGCGTTGGGCGCCGGCTTGAAGGTCTTGCATAGCAGCGCCATCAGGTCGGACAACTCATCGTCATCCAGAAACGTGGGCGAGCCCCCGCCCAGGTGCAACTGCGTGATGGTCTGGGCCTTGCCCAATTCACCCGCGTGCAGTGCCACCTCTTTCTCCAGCAACTGCAGGTATTCGCGGCCGCGGCTGTGGTGCTTGGTGATGATCTTGTTGCAGGCGCAGTAGTAGCACAGCGCCTCGCAGAAGGGGATGTGCACATACAGCGACAGCGGTGGCGCACCGCCCACCACGGCACCTTGGGCGCGCTGGCGCAGGGCCTGGCGGTATTCGTTGTGCCCAAAGGCTTCAACGAAGCGGTCGGCTGTCGGATACGAGGTGTAGCGCGGTCCGGGCACATCCAGCTTCCGCAGGAGCGCATCGGACAGCAAGGTTTCTGTGGAATGTGGTTCGAGCGTATTCATGAACGCACTGTGCCCATTTGCCCAGGCGGGGCCTTGACATTTCTCAAGCCCAGGCACCGCGTCGGTCCACCGATGCTTGCGGCCTTGGGCGCCGGGGCGCCTGTCGGCATGGGCGATACTTCCCGCTGAGTCACAGGGGGGAACAAGACCATGCAAACCGCGCCATTGAATGTTCGGCTCGAGCCCTTCAAGGTGGCCTGCTCAAGCTGCAATCTGCGTGAACTGTGCCTGCCCCTGGGCATGTCCGATGAGCAGATGGAGCGACTGGACGCCATGGTCGCCACGCGACGCGCTGTCCCCAGGGGCGACGCTTTGTTCCGGGCCGGCGGCGCCTTCTCGTCGCTGTACGCCGTGCGCACCGGCTTTTTCAAGACCTGCGTGTCGTCGGAAGATGGGCGCGACCAGGTCACGGGCTTTCACATGGCTGGCGAACTACTGGGCCTGGACGGCATCGGCACCGACCGCCACACTTGTGACGCCATCGCGCTGGAAGACTCGCAGGTTTGCGTCATTGGCTACCACCAGTTGGAAGACCTGTCGCGCGAACTGTCAGACCTGCAACGCCATTTCCACCGCATCATGAGCCGCGAAATCGTGCGCGACCACGGCGTGATGCTGCTGCTGGGCAGCATGCGCGCCGAAGAGCGCCTGGCCGCCTTCCTGTTGAACCTGACGCAGCGGCTGCGCACGCGCGGTTTTTCGGCCAGTTCACTGGTGCTGCGCATGACGCGCGAGGAAATCGGCAGCTACCTGGGCCTGAAGCTGGAAACCGTGAGTCGGGCTTTCTCGAAGTTCCAGGACGACGGCGTGCTGGAAGTGAAGCAGCGGCAGATCACGGTGCTGGACCCGTCAGCCTTGCAGGCCCTGGTCAACGGCAGCGACAGCGGCTGCTGAGCGGCCCCTTCAAGGGCGTGGCGCGGCCGCGTGGTTGCGCGCCTGCATGGCGGGCACTTCGCCGGCCACTCGGGCGCGCGGCGCCTCCAGCACCGGGTCGGGGTTGAGGATGGCGAGCGCCAAAGTGGCGAAGCTGGCCACCACCACGATAGCCGGCCCGGCAATGACCATCCAGACGATGGGCAGGCGCCACCAGGCGGGTGAGGCCTCGGGCGACGACGGCGCTGCAGTGCTGCGGGTCATGGGGATTTCCAATACGGTTGGGATGGTGCGGGATGCCGGGCTCAGCGCGGCACCATGAAGGTCGATCTTTCGACCTGGCGGCTGGGCGTTGCGCCGGCCTGGGCTTCTAGGCGTTCTATGGTGAATTCGATCTTGTGTGCACCGGCGCCAGCCTTTTCGGCCACTTGCGGCGGCACGCGCAGGGCCAGCGGCAGCCACAGCGCGTCGGCGGGGGCGACGCGGATTTCGGCTTGCATCTGGGCTTGCAATTCGGGTAACCCGGTGGCGTGTACGCGATAGCGCTGCACGTCTTCGGTGGTGTTCATGATTTGCAGTCGGTAGACGTTCTCGACCCAGCCTTCATCGACGATGCGCGCCAGCGCCCCGCGGTCACGCACCACGTCCACCCGGAACGGCGGGCGAGACCACAGACTGGCGGCCAGCGCTGCGCAGATCAGCAACAGCACCGCGCCATAGCCCAGCACACGCGGGCGCAGCACGCGACGCACGACCTCGCTGCGGCTCAGGTGGGCCTGCAAGCCATTCTGCGTGTCGTAGCGAATCAGGCCACGCGGGTACTTCATCTTGTCCATCACGCCGTTGCAAACGTCGATGCAGGCGGTGCAGCCTATGCATTCGTACTGCAGGCCTTTGCGGATGTCGATGCCGGTGGGGCAGACGTCCACGCACAGGCCGCAGTCGATGCACGAGCCCAGCTTGGCGACCTTCAAGTCGGTCTTGCGGCCGCGCGTGCCACGCGGCTCGCCGCGCTCGGCGTCGTAGCTGATGATGAGCGTGTCTTTGTCGAACATCGCGCTTTGGAAGCGCGCGTAGGGGCACATGTATTTGCACACCTGCTCGCGCATCCAGCCCGCGTTGCCGTAGGTGGCGAAACCGTAGAACAACACCCAGAAGGTTTCCCAGGGCCCTAGGCCCAGCACGGCCACCGAACTGGCCAAGGTCTTGATGGGCGTGAAGTAGCCGACGAAGGTGAAACCGGTCCACAGGCCGATGGCGATCCAGGCCGCCTGCTTGCCGCCCTTGCGCAGCAGCTTCTCGAACCCCCAGGGCGCCGCATCCAGCTTCATGCGCTTCATGCGGTCGCCTTCAAGATGGCGTTCGACCCACATGAAGATCTCGGTGTAGACCGTCTGCGGGCAGGCGTAGCCGCACCACAAACGGCCCGCCACCGTGGTGAACAGGAACAACGCGTAGGCCGAGACGATGAGCAGGCCCGTCAGGTAGATGAAATCCTGCGGGTAGAGCACCAGCCCGAAGATGTAGAAGCGCCGCGCACCCAGGTCGAAGAGCACGGCCTGGCGGTTGTGCCATTCGAGCCAGGGCAAGCCGTAGAAAGCCAGTTGGGTGGCCCAGACCATCGCCCAGCGCCAGGCCGCGAACCAGCCCGTGACGGCGCGGGCGTAGATCTTGGGTTGCTTTTGGTACAGCGAGATCACCGAAACGCGGACGGCCTCGTCGGCCGCCATCGCCGCGGCCGCCGAGGCTGCGGGCCCCAACGCGGCAGCGGTCGGATCAGTCATGGCGCGCCCAGTGGCTGCAGCGCGCAGGCCTCACTGACCCGCCACCTTGGTGCCCTGCGACAAGCCCCACACATAGGCGGCCAACACGTGGATCTGGTCCGGCGTCAACAAGCGCGCCTGGGCCGGCATCACATTGGTCTTGCCGTTGGTGACCATGGCCACCACCGCCGCTTCGCCCCAACCATGCAGCCAGATCTTGTCGCTGAGGTTGGGCGCGCCGAGTGCCGGATTGCCCTTGCCCTGCGGACCGTGGCAAGCCGCGCAGACCACGAACTTCTCCTTGCCCAACTGCGCCGCAACGCCGTTGTGCGCGCTGCCCGACAGGCTCAGCACATAGTTCGCCAGGTTCTTCACGTCCTCGCTGCTGCCCACCGCAGCGGCCATCGGCGGCATCATGCCCTGACGGCCTTCGGTGATGGTTTTCTCGATGTATTCCGGCGTGCCGGCACCCAGCCAGTCGTTGTCGGTCAGGTTCGGGAAGCCCTTGCTGCCGCGCCCGTCAGAACCGTGGCACTGCGCGCAGTTGTTCAGGAACAAGCGCCCGCCTATGCCCATGGCTGTCGGGTCCAGCGCCAATTGCTCGGCCTTCATAGTGGTGAACTTGGCGTAGACCGGCACCATCGCCAGGCGGGCTTTTTCCTGCTCGGCCTCGTACTGGTTGATGCTGGTCCAACCGAGCGTCCCTTTGTTCGTGCCCAGGCCCGGATAGAAGGCCAGGTAGACGGCGGCAAAGACCACGGTGATCACGAACAGCCACATCCACCAGCGCGGCAGCGGGTTGTTCAACTCCACCAGGTCTTCGTCCCAGACGTGGCCGGTGGTGTTGTCGTTGGCCATCACCCGGCGGCGGCTGGCGATGGCCAGCAACACCAGGCACAGGATCAGACCGGCGATGGTGGTGCCCGCGACAAACAGGGCCCAGCCACTGTTGACGAAATCACTCACGGCTTTTCTCCTCGGTTCTCGTTCGTGGTGCCCACGCCATCTTCGATGAAGGGCAGTTGGGCGGCCGACTCGTATTCAGTGTTGCGACGGCGGCTCCAGGTGTGGGCCACCAGGGCGACGAACAGCAGCAGGCTGATCACCGTCACCGCGATGCGCATGTCGTTGATGTCCATGCCAGCCTCCTATTTGTGGGCGGTGCCCAGCACCTGCAGGTAGGCGATGAGCGCGTCCATCTCGCTATGGCCTTTGACCTCTTCGCCAGCCTTGGCGATGTCGTCGTCGGTATAGGGCACGCCGACGATGCGCAAGGCCTTCAATCGCGGCGCCATGCTGTCGGGTTCAATGTTGGCGGTCAGCAGCCAGGGGTAGGCCGGCATGTTCGACTCGGGCACCAGGTCGCGCGGGTTGTTCAGGTGTATGCGGTGCCATTCGTCGCTGTACTTCCCGCCCACGCGGTGCAAGTCAGGCCCGGTGCGTTTGCTGCCCCATTGGAAGGGGTGGTCGTAGACGAATTCACCGGCGGTGGAAAACGGCCCGTAACGCAGGGCCTCGGCGCGGAAGGGACGCACCATCTGCGAATGGCAGTTGTAGCAACCTTCGCGCAGGTAGACGTCGCGGCCGGCCAGTTGCAGTGGCGTGTAGGGCTTCAGGCCTTCCGCCGGCTGCGTGGTGGAACGCTGGAAGAACAGCGGAATGATCTCGACCATGCCGCCGATGGCCACGGCCACCAGGATCAGCACGATCATCAGGAAGTTGCTGGTCTCGATCTTCTCGTGACCCCCAACCGGTGCGTGTGGGTTTGCCATTTTCTTGTTCCTTGGATGGTCAGAGTCAGGCGGGCGCGGGGCTGCCGATGAGCGCCGGTATCCGCGCTTCGACGGCCTTGCCATTCATCGCCGTCATCACCGTGTTCCACAACATGATCACCATGCCGCTCAGGTAGAGCAGACCGCCGACCAGGCGCACCACGTAGTAGGGGTAGGTCGCCTTCACGCTTTCCACGAAGGTGTAGACCAGCGTGCCGTCAGGGTTCACCGCACGCCACATCAGGCCCTGCATCACACCGGCGATCCACATCGCGGCGATGTAGAGCACGATGCCCACCGTGGCGATCCAGAAGTGCGTCTCGATGGCCTTGACGCTGTACATCTCGGTGCGGCCAAAGAGGCGCGGGATGAGGTAGTACAGCGCGCCCATGCTGATCAGGCCGACCCAACCCAGGGCGCCACTGTGCACGTGGCCCACGGTCCAGTCGGTGTAGTGGCTCAACGCGTTGACGGTCTTGATCGACATCATCGGGCCTTCGAAAGTGGACATGCCATAAAACGACAGGCTCACGATCAGGAACTTCAGGATGGGGTCGTCACGCAGTTTGTGCCAGGCACCGCTGAGCGTCATGATGCCGTTGATCATCCCGCCCCAGCTGGGTGCCAGCAGCACCAGGCTGAAGACCATGCCCACGCTTTGCGCCCAGTCGGGCAGCGCTGTGTAGTGCAGGTGGTGGGGGCCGGCCCACATGTAGGTGATGATCAGCGCCCAGAAGTGGACGATGCTCAGGCGGTAGCTGTACACCGGGCGACCGGCCTGCTTGGGGATGAAGTAGTACATGATCCCCAGGAAGCCGGCGGTCAGGAAGAAGCCCACTGCGTTGTGGCCGTACCACCACTGCACCATGGCGTCTTGCACGCCGGCGTAGGCCGAGTAGCTCTTGGTCATGCTGACCGGTACGGCTGCGCTGTTGACGATGTGCAGCAGGGCCACGGCCAGGATGAAGGCGCCGAAGAACCAGTTGGCCACATAGATGTGGCGCACCTTGCGGATGCCGATGGTGCCGAAGAAAACGACGGCGTAGCTGACCCAAACGATGGCGATCAGGATGTCGATCGGCCATTCCAGTTCAGCGTATTCCTTGCCCTGGGTCATGCCCAGCGGCAGCGTGATCACCGCCAGGACGATCACCAGATTCCAACCCCAGAAGGTGAACATCGCCAGGGCCGGCGCGAACAGCCGCGTCTGGCAGGTGCGCTGCACCACGTGGTAAGACGTGGCGAACAGCGTGCAGCCGCCGAAGGCGAAGATCACCGCGTTGGTGTGCAGCGGTCGCAGGCGGCCGTAGCTGATGTACGGGATACCCATATTGAGCTCGGGCCAGGCCA
>JAYVBO010000437.1:0-3027 GCA_043750435.1 Betaproteobacteria bacterium
GAGCAGATCCAGCTGAAAGCCTCGGTCCTGGCCGTGCTGGACGCCGTGCGCGATGAGAGCAACAAGGACGCCGCGGTGCGCCTGGTCTTCGAGCCCAAGAGCCGCGCCGTGGAGCAGCAGGACCTGATCACCACGCTGCTGGCCCACACCAGCCTGGAAAGCAGCCTGCCGATGAACCTGACCATGGTGGGCCTGGACGGCCGCCCGGTGCAGAAGGGCCTGCGGCGCATGCTGACCGAGTGGCTGGCCTTCCGGCAAACCACCGTGGACCGCCGCACGCGCCACCGCCTGGCCAAGGTGCTGGAACGCATCCACGTGCTGGAAGGCCGGCAGATCGTGCTGCTGAACATCGACGAGGTGATCCGCATCATCCGCGGCGCCGACGAGCCCAAGCCGGCGTTGATCGCGCGCTTCAACCTGAGTGACCGGCAGGCCGAGGACATCCTGGAAATCCGATTGCGCCAACTGGCGCGGCTGGAAGCCATGAAGATCGAGCAAGAGCTGAAGGAACTGCGCGAACAGCAGGGCAAGCTCGAAGAAATACTGGGCAGCCCGGCGGCGTTGAAGCGCGTGCTGGTGCGCGAGATCGAGGCCGACGCCAAGACCCACGGCGACGCGCGGCGCACGCTGATCCAGGAAGAGAAGAAGGCGGTGGCCGAGATCCGCGTGGTCGACGAGCCCGTCACCGTGGTGGTCAGCGCCAAGGGCTGGGTGCGGGCGCTGAAAGGCCACGAGGTGGACGTGTCCGCGCTGGCCTTCAAGCCCGGCGACAGCCTCTACGGCACCTATGCCTGCCGCAGCGTTGACACGCTGCTGGTCTTCGGCACGGCCTGCAACGACAAGGGCCGCGTCTACAGCGTGGCGGCCTCACTGCTGCCCGGCGGACGGGGTGACGGCGTGCCCATCACCAGCCTCATCGACCTGGAAGCCGGCAGCCAGATTGCCCACTACTTTGCCGGCGCCACCGCGATGCGCCTGCTGCTGGCCAACAGCGGTGGCTACGGCCTGCTGGCCCAGGTGGCCGACATGGTGGGCCGCAACCGCGGGGGCAAGGCTTTTTTGACGCTGGACGCCAGCGACCGTGTGCTGCCGCCGGTGCCCGTGGCGCCTACGCACACCCAGGTGGCCTGCCTGGCCGGCGACGGCCGTTTGCTGGTTTACGGCCTGGACGAATTGAAGCTGCAGCCCGGCGGCGGCAAGGGCCTGACGCTGATGGACGTGGACGCTGCGGCGCCGCTGATTTCAGTCGCCACGCTGGCCGGCAGCCTGACAGTGCAGGGCAGCGGGCGCGGCGGCAAGCCCAAGGACGAAGTGCTGAAGGCGGCCGGCCTGGCGCTGCACATGGGCAAGCGCGCCCGCAAGGGGCGTGTGGTGGACGGACTGCTCAAGGTCCTGCGCCTCACGGTGGCGTGATCGCCTGCGCGGGATCGCTTGCCGCTGTGATTTGCATCACGGCAGCAGCGGCCCCGCAGCCACGGGGGGTGAGCGCCATTCGTGACTTTTGACCCTCAGTCGCCGCCGATACTTCAGGCAACGGTCAAGCGCAATGGTTGGCGCCCCGGCATGCAAAGGCAGAAATGAAGAAATCGATCGCAAAGTTGACCTTGGCCCTGACCCTGGTCGTGCCGGCCCTGGGCGCCCAGGCAGCCGATGTCACCCTGAGCAACTGGCTGTATGGCAATGGCGCCTTGGTGTCTGTGGTGGACGCTAGCGGCCCGTTCCGCGGCCGTGCCGGTGGTTTGAATGGCGTCCTCAGCGGCGAAGGCTTCGCTGTCACGCCCTTCGTGACCTACTCGGTCGAATACGGCGCGGACCTGCGCGTCGGGGCCAGCCTCAGCGGCTACAACCTGGTTGCTGGTGCCAGCTACTTCGAGCGGCGTCTGGGTGATGCCGGCGTTGCCGAGCAAATCGCCAAGCTGATGCGCTATGCCGACGACAACAGCGGCTTGGTCAACACCGCCAACGGTTCTGCCGCCCTGCAAGTGGCCATCTGGGACGCCATCCAGAGCGCCGTTACCACCCGCTCAGGCACGAGCTCTGGCGTGGTCGGTGGCCTGTCCAACAACAATGCCGTGGCGCAGTCGCTGCTGGCCGGCGCCCAGTCGGTGACCGACAGCCGCTACGACGTGTGGGTGCTGGAACGCGGCACCAGCCCTGACTTGTTGCTGTTGACGGCCCGCGCGGTGCCGCAAGACAACTCGGTGCCTGAGCCGGGCAGCCTGGCCCTGGCCTTGACGGCGCTGGCTGGACTGGGTGTCGGGGTCCGCCGCCGCCAAGCTCGCGTGCTGGGCCGTCCGCCCGCACCGTGATTTCTGCCACGCCCGGGGCCGCTGTACAGCGGCCGCCCCGGGCGATGAGGGCAGGCAACGTGCAGTATTCCCGCGCACCCTGCTGAAGGGCCAGTGATCCTTGGCGGTCTCCGTCTGCAAGGGTCACTGTGATGAGTACCGTAATCCACCGCGCCGCTCTCGGTCTTGCCCTGTTGGCGTGCGCCCATGCCGCGCAGGCCGCCACCGTCACGTTCAACAACTGGACCTTTGGCAGCGGCAACAACGTGCATACCTTGCAGCCCGCCTACAGCGGTGCGGCCGGCGGCTTTTCAGCCACCGTTGACGGCGTCGGGATGACAACTTACTGCATCGAGCTGACCCAGGGCTTCAGCTGGAACACCCGCTACACCAATTTCACCGATGGAACAACGGCGGACTACTTCGGCGCGGGCAGTGACAAGGCGATGAAGCTGGGCCAGCTGGTCAGCTATGCCTTCTACGACACGGTGGCCCACGTCAGCAACGCGGCCCAGTCCACGTCGCTGCAATTGGCCATTTGGAACGTCATCTACGACAACGACTACACCTTGTCGTCGGGCAGCTTTGCTGACACCAGCGGCTATGCCAGCTACGCCTCCACCTTGCTGAGCGCTTCGCAAAGTTTCACCAACCAAGCCGACGTGCGGGTGCTGGCTTCGCCGACCCAGCAAGACCAGTTGCACTGGAGCCGTGTCACCCTCGGCCGCCCCGGCATCGA
>JAYVBO010000438.1:0-7044 GCA_043750435.1 Betaproteobacteria bacterium
AGCTTGCGCACCATCATCTCGACGGCAATGATGGCGTCGTCCACCAGCAGACCCAGCGCGATGATCAGGCTACCCAGCGAGATCTTGTGCAGGCCCACGCCCCAGTAGTACATGACCACGAAGGTGATGGCCAGGACCAGCGGGATGGTGATGCCCACCACCATGCCGGGCCAGATGTCCAGCGTGGGCCGCCAGCTGCCGGGCTTGAAGTGCAGGCCCAGGCTGATGAAGCTGACCAGCAGCACAATGAAGACGGCCTCGATCAGCACGCCGACGAACTCACCCACCGAGCGCGTCACCGCCTTGGGCTGGTCTTGCAACTGGTTGACGGTGATGCCCAACGGCAGGTCTTTTTGCACCTGGGCGATAGCGGTTTGCAGCGCCTTGCCCAGCGCAATGATGTCGCCGCCCTTGGCCATCGACACCCCCAAGGCGATGACCGCTTGCCCTTGAAATCTGACCTTGGTGGTGGGCGGGTCGACATAGTCACGCCGGACCTCGGCCAGGTCGCCCAGCCGCAGCGTGCTGGCAACGCCGGTGGCGGGGTTGGTGGCGCGGATGGGGAAGCGCTTCAATTCGTCCACCGAATTGAATTGGCCGCCGACGCGGACCTGCAGGTTCTCCAGCCCGGCGTTCAGCACGCCCGCGCCTTCGACCGCGTTCTGTGCGCCGATCTGCGCGATGACCTGGTTGAAGTCCAGCCCCATCTGCGCCAGGCGGCGCTGCGAGATCTCGATGAAGACTTTTTCAGCCTGTGCACCGAAGAGCTCGACTTTGGCCACGTCGGGCACCTCCAGCAACTGCTGGCGCACGCGCTCGGCCTGCACGCGCAGTTCCTCACGGCTGAAGCCGTCGGCCGACAGTGCAAAGATGGAACCGTAGACGTCGCCGAAGTCGTCGTTGTAGACCGGACCGATGACGCCGCTGGGCAGCGTCGAGCGCATGTCGCCGACCCGCTTGCGCGCCTGGTACCAGCTGTTGCTGACCGCGCTGGCCGGCGAGCTGTCTTTCAGCTGGAAGATGGTCAGCGATTCACCGGGCTTGGTGTAGCTGCGGATCTTGTCGGCGTAGGGCACTTCCTGCAGCGACTTCTCGATCTTGTCGGTGACCTGTTCGGCCATCTGCAAGGCGCTGGCGCCGGGCCAGAAGGCCTGGACCACCATGGCGCGGAAGGTGAAGGGCGGGTCTTCGTCCTGCCCCAGCTGGAAGTAGGCCGCGATGCCCAACAGCATCAGCACCACCATCAGGTAGCGCGTCAACGCCGGGTGTTCAAGCGCCCAACGTGAAATATTGAAGCGCGAAGGCGCCTGGTGGTCGGTCTGTTGCATCGCCGGCCCCGATCAGCGGCTGGCGGCCGAAGCCGCGGGCTGGGCAACCGGCGATGCCGCCGGCGGCGCTTCGTAGAAAGCCACCTTCTGCCCCGGCGACAGCGCGTGCACGCCGGCAGTCACCACGATCATCCCCGGGCTCAGCCCGCCCGCCACCACCACGCTGTTGCCGTCGGCACCGGCCACATTGATGGGCTGCACCTTGACGGTCATGCTGGCGCGGTCGACCAGCCACACGGCTGTCTGGCCCTGCTGCTGGGTCACGGCCGACAGCGGCAGTTTGCTGATGCCGGCCTGCTGCGGCAAATCGATGACGACGCTGGCGGTCTGGCCCAGCTGCAGCGCGGCGCTGCCGATGTCGGCCTTGACCAGGAAGGTGCGCGTGCTCGGGTCGGCGGCGGCACCAATTTCGCGCACCGAGGCGGGCAAGGCGGCCGTGGCACCCCAGGGGATGACCTTCAGCGCACCCGCCTTGCCCAGCAGCGCGCGCATCGCAGGCAGCTGGTCTTCGGGCACCGCAAACACCGCGTCGCGCGGACCGTCTTGCGCCACACGGACCACCGCAGCGCCGGCGGCCAGCACCGCGCCCACTTCGGCATCCACGCCCACCACCACGCCCGCAGCCGGCGCCAGCAATGCGCCGTAGCTGGCCTGGTTGGCCTGCGCCCGGGCCTGGGCTTGTGCCTGGTCCAGCACGGCTTTCTGCGCCTTCAAGGTGGCCTCGCGGCGCTCCAGGTCCAGGGCGCCGATGAAGCCCTGCTCGCGCAGTTCCTTGTAGCGCTTGAACTCGGCGGCGGCCAATTCGTAGTTGGTTTGTGCGGCGCGCGCACCGGCAGCGGCGGCGTCTTGCGCCAGCTTCAGGTCAGCGGTGTCGATCTGCGCCAGCACCTGGCCAGCCTGCACGCGCTGCCCGACTTCGGCGCTGCGGCTGAGCAGCTTGCCGGCCACGCGAAAGCCCAGGCGGGATTCGACACGGGCCCGCACCTCGGCGGCGTATTCATGGGTTCCGCCAGCGCTGTCGGCGCCCAGGGTCATGGTGCGCACGGCGCGCACCGGTTCGGGCGCGGCTTCGTGGCGGCTGCAAGCGCTGAGTGGGATCAGAACCGCGATGGCGGAAGCCGCAAGCAGCAGGCGGACAGGTAGTTCGTACATCGACAGAGCCCAGGTTCGGCGCACGGCGACAGGCGCCGGCAAGTTAATGACTGACCGGTCAGTAATGTAAAAGGCGGCTCTGAACCTGTCAATCGAAGCGGCCCAAGGCGTCTGCGGCGTGGGGCCCCGCGCAGAGTGGCGAGAATGACGGCCCGTGAGCATCGAACATTACGAAAACTTCCCTGTCGCCACGCTGCTGTGCCCGCCGGCGCTGCGGCCCGCCGTGACCGCGATCTACCACTACGCCCGCACAGCCGACGACATCGCTGACGAAGGCGACGCCAGCACGGCGCAGCGTCTGGCCGACCTGACGGCCTACCGCGCCGACCTGCAGGCCACGCTGGCCGGCCAGGCGCCGTCAGCCCGGTGGGCGGGCATCTTCAACCCGTTGCGTGCAGCCATCGCCAAGCACCGCCTGCCACCGGTGTTGCTGCACCACCTGCTGGACGCCTTCGAGCAAGACGTGCGCAACCCGCCCTACCCTGACCGTGCGGCCCTGCTGGCCTACTGCAGCCGCTCCGCCAACCCGGTGGGCCGGCTGCTGCTGCGGCTGTACGGCATTGCCGACGCGCAGTCGCTGCAACGCTCAGACGCCATCTGCAGCGCGCTGCAATTGATCAATTTCTGGCAAGACCTCAGCGTCGATGGCCCGCGCCACCGCCATTACGTGCCCGAGGTGGATTTGCTGCGCCACGGCCTGCCGACGCAGGCCCTGGTGGCCTGCCAGGACAGCCCGGCGGCCCGCCAGCTGGTGCGCGATTTGTGCAACTGGGCTGAGGCGCTGATGCGCCGCGGCGCGCCACTGGCACTGACGGTGCCCGGCCGCGCCGGCTGGGAACTGCGCCTGGTGGTGCAAGGCGGTTTGCGCATACTGGAGAAAATCAAACGGATGGACCACGCCGCCCTGAACCACCGCCCGGCCCTGAGCCGCCTCGACGCCCCGCTGCTGCTGTGGCGCGCCCTGCGCATGCGCGCCGGCACCCCCTGACGCCGCCGATGAGCCCCGCCATGACGCCGCAGCAATATGTGCAGGACAAGGCCGCGAAAAGCGGTTCGTCGTTCTACTACGCCTTCCTTTTCCTGCCGCCACCGCGCCGCGCCGCGATCACCGCCTTCTATGCCTTCTGCCGCGAGGTCGATGACGTGGTGGACGAGGTCAGCGACCCGGCTCTGGCCGCCACCAAACTGCATTGGTGGCGCCAGGAAGTGACTCAGGCCTATGCCGGCCAGCCCAGCCACCCGGTGATGCAGGCGCTGCTGCCGCTGGCCGCCGACTACGGCATCACGGCGGCGCATCTGCAGGCCGTGATCGAAGGCTGTCAGACCGATCTGGACCAAACCCGTTTCCTGGACTACACGGGCTTGCAGCGTTACTGCCACCTGGTGGCCGGCGTGGTGGGTGAAGTGGCGGCCAATATCTTCGGCCGCACCGAGGCGGCCACCCTGCAATACGCCCACCAGCTGGGCCTGGCCATGCAGCTGACCAACATCATCCGCGACGTGGGCGACGACGCCCGGCGCGGCCGCATCTACCTGCCGGTGGCCGAACTGCAGCGCTTCGACGTCAAGGCGCACGAGCTGCTCAAGCGCGACGCACCCTGGGGCTACAGCGAACGCTTCACCGCGCTGATGCAGTTCCAGGCCGAGCGCGCGCATGCCGCCTACGACAGCGCGCTGGCCCTGCTGCCCGAGGTCGACCGCCACGCGCAAAAGCCGGGTCTGATGATGGCCAACATCTACCGCACGCTGCTGCGCGAAATCGAATCACAAAGCTTCCAGGTGCTGCACCAGCGCACCTCGCTGACGCCGCTGCGCAAGCTGTGGATCGCCACGCTGACGCACCTGCGTGGCCGCTGAACCCCGGCGCATGAAGCTGGTCGTCGTCGGCGGCGGCTGGGCCGGACTGGCGGCGGCGGTGCGCGGTGTGCAAGCCGGGCACGCGGTGACGTTGATGGAAATGGCCGGCCAGCTGGGCGGCCGGGCGCGCGGCGTCGATGTTGACGGACTGGCGCTGGACAACGGCCAGCACATCCTCATCGGCGCCTACCGCCGCACGCTCGACCTGCTGCGCACCGTGGGCGTGGACGAAGCCCTTGTTTTCGACCGCCGCCCGCTCGAGTTGCGGTACTCCGATGGCCGCGGTCTGCGCATGCCCGGTGGGCCGGCCTGGCTGGGCTTCGGCCTTGCCGTGGCAACCTGTTCAGGCTGGACCTGGCGCGACCGCGCCGCGCTGCTGCGCGCGGCCGCCGGTTGGGCGCTGGCCGGCTTTCGCTGCGCCCCCACGCTGAGCGTTGCCCAGCTGTGCGGCGGCCTGCCAGGCGCCGTGCGCGAATTGCTGATCGACCCGCTGTGCGTGGCCGCGCTGAACACGCCGGCCGCCGACGCCAGCGCCAGCGTGCTGTTGCGCGTGCTGCGCGACGCCTTGTTCAGCGGTGGCGGCTCGGCCGACCTGCTGCTGCCCCGACGCTCGCTGCGCGCCGTACTGCCCGAACCGGCCGGCGCCTGGTTGCAGGCGGCTGGCGCGCGGGTGGACCTGGGGCGGCGCGTCGAGCGCATCCAAGCCCAGGGCGGCGGCTGGCTGGTGGACGGCGAGGCCTGCGACCGCGTCGTCCTGGCCTGCACCGCCAGCGAGGCCGCCCGTCTGACACGCGAGGTGGCGCCGGCTTGGTCAGCGCAGGCCAGCGCGCTGCGCTACGAGCCCATCGTCACGGTCTATCTGCGTGGCCCCGGCGCGCGCCTGCCTGCCCCCATGACGGCCCTGCTTGAAGGGCCCCAAGCGCCTGCGCAGTTCGCCTTCGACCACGGCGCGCTGGGGGCCACGCCGGGCCTGTTCGCCTTCGTCATCAGCGGCGCTCGCATCTGGGTTGATGCTGGCTTGGACGTCACCGCACAGGCGGTGCTGCAGCAGGCCACGCGCGACTTCCCGCCCGGCACCTGGCCGTCACCGCCGACGCTGCTGAAGGTGCTGGCCGAGAAACGCGCCACCTTCCGCTGCACGCCCGGTCTGGCGCGGCCTTCGGCCCACATCGCGCCCGGGTTGGTCGCGGCCGGTGACTACATCGAAGGCCCCTACCCCGCCACGCTGGAAGGCGCCGTTCAGGCTGGCGAAAACGCCGTGAGCGACAGCGCTTGACGGGCGCTCAGCGTGCCGCGAAGGGCGCCGCCAGCGGCTCGCCCACAAACAGGCTTTGCTGCGGCCAGGCCACGCTTTTCCAGTAGGCCTCGATGGCGGTGGCGCCCTGCATGTAGTGGCCCAGCAGCACCTGCGGGTGCGGAAACTTCTGCAGGTGGTTGCAGGGTTCACTGACCGCACCGTGGCTGGCCGTCGCACCGGCGTCCAGCCAGGCCAGCACCGTGCTCTGGCCGTGGTTGCCGAAGAGGTCGCCACCCGTCGAGGTGAGGTGGTCGCCCAGTCCACCGGGCGCCCAGTCCATGGCCGGGTCCAGCTTCACGCGCTCGCTGCCGGTGATGGCGATCAGCACGCGCTTGGCGCTGGCCAATTCAGCCTCGGGCGCAATGCGGATGTCGATGCGCGGCCCGGGCAAGAACCCGGCCGGCGGATAGAGGACGGTGCGCACCCGGCGCGGCACGTCGTCGGTCGTCAGGAACATCGCCGTCACCGGTGGCCGGCCACGCAGCACCAGCGCGCCGTCGGCCGCCACGCCGCGGTCGATCAAGGCCTTGCCCTGGGCCACATTGCGTGCCGCCAGCAACATCGAAGGCCGCATGCCCAGGTCGGTGTAGGGCTTGCTGGATGCCGAATTGAAGTAGCGCGACGGCCGCGACGCGCCGCAGCTGTTCTTGCACAGCTCGCTGTCCACGCCCAGCGCCAGCGCGCCGGTGATCGAGTTGCATTCGACGGCGTAGGGCTCGGACCAGGCCAGCGCCAGCGCCTGGATGTGACGGCCGAAGTGCTGGTCGATGCGGGCGCGCAAGCTGTCGAATTCTTCGCGCGTCAGGGCACCGCGCACCGGCACGTCCAGGCGCAGCACCTGCTCAGGCGCCAAGCCGCGCGCGGTGATGTAGTGCTCGCCGATGCGCACCGACAGCGGGTCGGCGGTGTTGATGACCAGGCCGATGTCAGCGGCGTGCAGGCGGCCCGTCAGGCGCGGCAAGGCGATCTGGCCCATGGCCTTGGTGCGGATCGGCGGCGGGGCCGACGCCGCCGGGCTGGCCGGCGCAGCAGCCGCTGTTGCAACAGGGGCGCCCGAAGCCGGCAGGGCCTGCGCCGCTGCGGCGCCCGCCAGCAGCAGGCCGCCCAGGGCGGGGGCGGCGGCCAGCGCCGGGCGCCGCAATTTCCGGTATGCAGTCAGCCATTCCGCAATGCAAAATCGAGTCATGCCCAAGCATCTCACGACGCCATGACCAGCAAGCCCCCGCAAACGCCCACCATTCAGGTACTCGAGCGCACCTTTGCGCTGCTCGAGACCCTGGCTGCGCAGCCGGAATCGGTTTCGCTGAAAGACATCAGCGAACGCACCGGCCTGCATCCGTCCACCGCGCACCGCATCCTCAACGACTTGGCCATCGGCCGCTTCGTGGACCGCCCGCAGGCCGGCAGCTA